>JBEKNU010000169.1:0-16200 GCA_049522495.1 Terriglobia bacterium | reverse complement strand
AGGGCCGGCCGCCAGCCAGAAAGACATTAGCGTGCGCGAGGTTGGCGCCACCGGCGACGGCACGACTGATGACACCAAGGCCAGTCAACGCGCCCTGGACGCCGCGGGGGAAGTTCGGGGAGCGGTATTCGTGCCGCCCGGCGTGTACCTTTGCTCGGACCTCCAAATGCGGCCGAACACCGCCTTGGCGGGTGCCCCAACCTGGGATTATCGCGGATCGGGCGGCACGGCTCTGAGGCTCGCGAGTGGCGCTGCCAGGTGTCTCCTCAACATCGCGGGGGCCCCGGGCGCCACGATGGATGGGCTGGCGTGCGATGGCGCCGGCTTGGGCAAGGGCATTCACGGAATCTTTCTCGACAAGCCGGACTTTGGGAAACACGAGGACGCCTTCCGCATTGAGCGCTGCCAGGTGGCGCGCTTCACGGGCGATGGAGTGAACCTATCGCATGCGTGGTGCTTCTCGGTCCGGCACTCGATGCTGGCGTTTAACCAGGGCGACGGTCTGAACTTGCGGGGTTGGGATGGGTTCCTGAGCGACAACTGGTTTTCCGGAAACCAGCGCGCGGGCTTCGCAGCGCGCAACGAAAATGGTTCCGTAACCTTCACCTCCAATCGCGTGGAATGGAATGGGCAGGAAAACATTTTGATTACCGGTGGTGACGGCTACCAGATCACCGGAAATTTTCTTGACCGCGCGGGAACCTGCGGGGTTGCCCTGCGCAACGGCCGGCGGCGTTGCTTTCAGATGACCATAACGGGGAATTGCTTCAAGCGGAGTGGAAAAAATGGCGAAGCCGCCGGATACGATTCATCCCATATTTTCATTGAGGGAGCAGAGGGCGTCACCTGTGTGGGCAACAATCTTCACGTCGGGCGCGACGACGGCGGCGGGGGAGTGTGGAGTCCTGATTACGGCATCGTTTGCAAAAACCTTGAGAACTGCGTCATCGCCCACAACGTGCTGCATGAAGGCGCCCTGCGGCAACTCATCGTCGACCAGGGCGGCCACGGCCAAGGCATGGTGCTGAGGGATAATCCGGGGAGCCTGTTTAAGCCGCCATGGTAGGGCAGTAGGCACTAGTCAGAAGGCAGCAGGTAAGAGGCAAGAGGGCCCAGGGGGTCGATCTGAAATTTGCGCCCCTTCCTGGGATGGTATGTTGAAATCCTTGATGCGGCCGTCCGTCAAATTTGTTCTCACTACCGGAGCCGCGGGACCTAGCGCGGTTTTTGCTGTGACACTTGTTTCCTACCTGGCTAGGAGCATTCGCTATGGTGACCTGGCACTTTTGCTGAGCGCTTCGATGTTTGCCTTGGTGACAGCACTTTGCCCTTACTTGGCGAGCAAGCGCTGCTGGATTTCCGATCGCATCAGCCTATTTCGGTCCTTAGGCGCGGCCGTGCCCTTGTTCTTTGTTCCGGTGGCACTGTTCCTACCGATGGTGGGTTGGGGAGACCCCGTTGAACATCTAACTCGCGGCTTACTACATCACCTGCATCGTGCCCTCCCCGGCCGATGGGTTGCCGGAAGCGGCATGGTGGCCGCAGCCTCTATTGCTGTTTTGCTCATCGCGATTTGCGCCTGGCTATCGGTTTCGATTCAGACCAAGGTCTGGCGCAGCCGGGTCCTGTTGCTCCTCGCCGGTGGCTCGGTAGTTCTTGGCGACGTTCTGGCGGTTGGCTTCCTCTTCCTTTTTCTTTTGGAGAAGAGTTGGGTCGTCGCCACTGCCTCTGTGTTGCTGGTATTCGGCTTTGGCGCCGCATACGCCCTCGCAATCATGCTCAACCATGTTGCGCTCCCGTGGTCACGAGCGATCGCGCCGTTGGGTTGCGCGATACTGCTGTTTGGGCTCGGAGCCAGCGCCGCATTGGTCAAAAGTTCGCCCGAGCAACGCTTGCCCGAAGCCCCTCCACGGCAAACCCCTGACATCTCACAGGCCGACGCGGTAGTGGATACCAGCAAAGGCTGGACGCGCTTTCCCTTGCTCTCGGACCAAGCTTGGAGTTGGACGACAACGCCGAGACCGATAACAGGTGACAGGACGTTCCCTCGCCCGGCAGTTAAGTTTGGAGCCGAATCCGGCCGCAGCGAAGACAAGGACTTGTGGTTCGGAGAGGGCGAGCACCGTCGCCTGCTCAAGCATTTCAACTGTGCCGAGATCAATCTTTATCAGATCAGCGAAGACCGAGTGCTGGCCATCGGCTGCACGCAATTGGAAGTATTTGACCTTCAAGGAAAGTGGATCGGAGGTGCCGATTTCGTTTGGCCTACGGTGAGATTTGTTGCGCTCTCCCACGACCATCGCCGCTTTGCCGTGAATGTTTTCCTGGTGGGCGTTGGCGATCCGCCTCACCTTGAGGAAGAAACCATTGTGATATACGACACGGTTAATGCGGTTCCCGCTTTATCCGTGAAATTAGACCCACTGCCACCACCGGACTCATGGGCGGCTATGTCGCCGGACGCGTCGCTGCTGGCAATCGGTGCCGGTCCCAAACTTCGAATTTACCAGTTGCCGCCAAATGCCAATATGCCCCCTTGAAACGCCGCAGCACAATGGCTTGCGCCAAACATTCACGTAGATGTGTGCGCCACCTGCGATCGCCGGATCGCCCGATCACCCGATTAATTCGTAGTCCGCATCGAGCCGCATACTTTCACCCGGCTCCAGGCGCTGTTTTTGCGACCACAGCACGAAGCTCACCAGGTTCTGGTTTTTGGCCACCCACCGCAGGAAGCAGCGCGCCACTTGTTCCTTCTTGAAGCGATTGGTCAACATAAGGCCGGCTTTGGGATTAACTATACGCCACTCGCCGTCCGGCTGGCCGGATCCGTTGTAGGTTTCTCCTCCCACCGGCTCCAGTTCCGGTTCGATCAATTTCTTCTCGATGACTTTCCCGTCTTGGGTTGTAAAGGTCACGCCCACGTCGTCCATCTCTTCCGGAGCCGAACCTTTGGTGGGATTCGCATCAAAGCGCGATTGCAGCACCACCTCGATAGAGGCGGTCCCCACGTTCCGCACCTCAGTTTCCGTGGACAGCGCCGCCCCCTCCGCTGGAATTGACAGTGTGCGTTTCAACGTAAGGCCTTTGGCGCACGTACCGGTTAACACCAGTTCATGAGTTGAACTCGTATCAGCCTGCCACTTCACCTCCAGCGGTTTGGGCGAGAGGTAATCCTCGAAGATCGAAAATACCAGACCGGAGACGTCCGGGTAGGATGGCTGTTCGGGATCAGGCGCCATCAGTACGTCGCGGTCTCTTCGCTTGTCAAACATTTGGACCACGCGGCCGCTGAGGTCAGGGGCAACATGCAGGATGACCGATGAATTCTCCAGCGTGTTTACTGGGTAGGATTTCACGTAGGCGAAGTTCTGGTTAACCTTCTCCATACTCCACCCCTCACCAAGATCGGTTATGCCGAACTCATGTGACTTGCTGATTAACGCTTGGAAGCGATTCCTTGCGTCTGCCAGGTCGGCGGGCTCGTAGGCGCCATTGCGGACCCGGCATTTCGTCGAGCGAACGAATTCCAGGTAATCGAGCGAAAGCTGTGCTTGCCGCACTCGCTTGCGCGCCGCCTCGTTCTCCGCAGCCGCCTGCGCTTGTCCGAACAACTGTTTGGCTTGCGCGAGAAAGTCGTCGGAAAAATGGGGCGAGCTACAGCACCAGCAGTGGTCGCCTTTCCCGGCGGGTGGGAAACTGGCGACGCCCTGGAGCAGGTCAAAGTATGCCAGCATCGCCGGCGCCGCCTTACCGTAAAAGGCCTGATGGAATTCCTCGATGTCGCGTCTCACGTCGGTGCTGGTATTCCATAGCAACCGCGCCATCACGTAGGAGCGCAACGCTCCGTTTTCAGCGCCTCCGCCCGTGGACACTCCGCCTTGCATGAAGAGCCCCACCACGCCGTGACGCCTGTACATGGGAATGTCCGCTGCCAGCTCGCCGAAATCGGGAAACGGCCGGAGGAAGTGGGAGAAGTCCGTGTTGTAATGCCAGATGTAAAGACCCCCATCGGTAACCTTATTCCATGCCCGCAAGTGATTCATGATGTAGGTGTCGTAGCGGCACTTTTCGTAAGGGTGCGCCTGGCATGCGCCGATTGGGCACATGCGCACGCGCACGTTGGGCAGCGGCCGCACCTTAGCCGGAGGCGCTTCCGTATACGAGTAGGCGAGGGTGTCAATCAGCTTATCGGGGTACTTCTTGGCCACTTCGGCGGCCACGGCGTTGACGAATCGCAGCACCGGCCCCGAGTGTGCTCCGCCTTCTTCCTGCTCCACGCGAAGGCAATTTTCGCACTCACACCAGCCCCAATAATCGTTCTGCGATACTGAGACGATGGTGGCCTCCGGGTGTTGTTGAAGCCACACGAAGATCTGTTCCGTCGCCACCCGCACGACCTCGGGATTCGTCAGGCAGAGTTGAGCCGCCTCCCCGCGCCTGCGCCCATCCACAAACGAAAAGTACTCGGGATGATCCTTAAAGTATTTCTTCGGCGGGACCAGTGCGTAGAAGCTATGAACAAACGGATAGTACTGGATCTTGCCGCCTGTGGAGGCATCCAGGGGGAGGTGGTCGCCGTTCATTTTGTTGCGCGCCGCCCAGTCACGATCCATCGCTTCGGTAAAAAAAGGCTCACGGTATTCGAAGGCGGGTTTCTGGAGATCGTCAAGCGGCTGCACCATTATGTTGGCCAATTTAGGGATGCGGCTGACATCGACGGCGAACCAGCGGCAACCCAGCTTCTCCAGGAAGCTGTAAACGCCGTACATGGTCCCCCGCTGCCGGCCCCCGGCGATCACGAGATGGTTACCGGCCGTCTTAATCGCGAAGCCCTCATTGCCGAGCGAAGCGAAGGGGATTTGCAACCCCAACGAATCCAGGTAGTCGCTTTTTCCCAACACAATCAGATTGCCGGGGGCTTTTTGCTCGTCCGTAACAATCGGCAAGTGCGCGCCTGACATTTCCACGATAAACTGCTGCAATTCCTCGCTGCCACGCTTCTCGGAAAGAGATGCCTCGCGCGAGATCGCAATCGAGTATGTGGATTGACCATTGCGCGTGAGTTCAAGAGGCTTCGCCGCGGCGCTTCCCTCTGTTCCCGCGGGAGTGAGCAACGCCCACGAGCCTCCCAGTGTTTTCAAAAACTTCCGCCGTTTCATAGGTTACCCTCCTGATGCACCACCGAGCTTATAGTCTGCGTCATAGTCCGCATCGAGCCGCATGCTTTCACCCGGCTCCAGGCGCCTTTTTTCCGACCACAGGATGAAGACTACGATGTTCTGGTTTTTAGCGATCCAGCGCACCGACGAGCGTGCCACTTGCGATGGAGTAAAGCGATTGGTCAATATGAGTCCCGCCCTGCGGTTCATCATGCGCCACTCGCCGTTCGGCTGGCTCTGACCTTGGTAGGTTTCGGCGCCACCCGGCTCGTGGTTTGGCTCAATCAGCTTCTTCTCCACGCGTTTTCCATCTTGTCCGGTAAATGCGAAAGTCACGTCGTCCATTTCTTCCGGGGCGGGCCCTTTTGTGGGGTTGGCATCAAAGCGCGATTGCAGCACCACCTCGATGGCGGTGGTCCCCACATTTTGCACTTCCGTTTCCGTGGACAGCGAGGCCCCGTCCACGGGACATGTCAGGGTCCGTTTCAACTTCAGACCCTTGGCGCAGGTTCCTGTCAGCCCCAATCGATGCCCCACTGAGTCCGCCTCCACCTGCCACTTCACTTCCAGCGGTTTGGAGGAAAGGTAGTCTTCGTAAACGGAAAACACCAGACCGGAGACGTCAGGGTAAGCGGGCGCTTCGGGATCGGCCAACACCAACACTTCGTGGCCGATTCGTTTATTGACCATCTGGACCACGCGGCCGCTGAGGTCGGGAGCAATGTGCAGGAGGAACGAGGGATTCTCCAGGGTTTTGACCGGGTAGGATTTCACGTAAGCGAAGTTCTTGCTCTCCTGATCCAGGGTCCAACCCTCGCCGAAATAGTCGATGCCGAAACTCTGCGCCTGGCTGATCAAAGACTGGAAGCGACTTCTTGCGTCCGCGAGATCGGCTGGCTCGTAGGCGCCATTCCGCACCCGGAAAGTTTTTGCGCGGACCCATTCCAGATAATCAAGCGGCAACTGTGCCAGGCGCACCCGCCCGCGCACCGCCTCGTCCTCCGCATCCGCCAGCGCCTTGCCGAGCAACTGCCTGGCTTGGGCCAGAAAGCCGTCGGAGAAATGCGGGGAACTACAGCACCAGCAGTGGTCGCCTTTTCCCGCCGGAGGGAAACTTACGACGTGCTGGAGCAGATCAAAGTACGCCAGCATCGCCGGCCCCGCCTGGCCATAGAAGGCGTGGTGGAATTCTTCAATGTCGCGTCTGACGTTGACGCTGGTGTCCCACAACAGGCGCGCGATAACGTAAGACCGCAGCGCGGCATTTTCGCCGCCCCCACCGGGGGAGACACTACCTTGCATGAACAGGCCCACCACGCCATTCCGGCGGCACATGGGAACGTCCGCGGCAATTTCGCCGAAATCGGGAAAAGGCCGGAGATAGTGGGAAAAGTCCGCGTTGTAATGCCAGACGTAAAGGGCGCCGTCGGTAATCTTTGCCCACGCGCGCAGGTTCGTCATGATGTACGCGTCGTAACGGCAATCTTCATAAGGGTGGGCCTGGCACGCGCCAATGGGGCACAGTTGCACGCGCACATTGGCCAGCGGCCGTACCTTGGCTGGGGGAGCTTCCGAGTACGCGTAGGCAATCGTCTGGATCAATTTGTCGGGATACTTCCTGGCCACGACGGCGGCAACTTCATTCACGAATCGCAGAATGGGCCCGGAGTGAGCTCCGTCTTCCTCCTGCTCCACGCGATGGCAATTCTCACACTCACACCAGCCCCAAAAATCATTCTGCTCAACACGGAAGATGTTGGCCTCCGGGCGTCGCTGAAGGTCCTGGAGGACCTTTTCTATCGACAGCCGCAGGACGTCGGCATTGGTCAGACAGATTTGCGCTGCCTCCGCGCGCCTCCGCCCATCCACCAGCGCGAAGTATTCGGGGTGTTCCTTAAAGTATTGCTCAGGAGGGATCAGCCCGTAGAAACTGGTGCCCGAGTAAACGATCTTCCCACCCGTTGAGGCGTCCAGGTTCAAGACGTTTCCGTTCATCTTGTTCCGCGCCGCCCAATCGCGATCCCGGGCTTCGGTAAAGTAGGGCTCACGGTATTCGAATGCGGGCTTGTGGATTTCGTCGAGCGGCTGCACCGTGATGGAGGACAGTTTGGGAATGCGGCTGACATCCGTCGCAAACCAGCGGCAGCCTAACTTTTCCAGAAAAGTGTAAACGCCGTACATTGTCCCGCGTTGCCGGCCTCCGGCGATCACCAGATGGTTGGCGGCCGTCTTGATGGCGAAGCCCTCTGCGCCGAGCGACGCGTAGGGGATTTGCAACCCGAACGAATCCAGGTAGTCACTCTTTCCCACAAGAATCAGATTGCCGGACGCTTTTTGCTCGTCCGTAACAATCGGAAGGTATGCCCCGGACATCTCCTCGATGAACCGTTGCAGTTCCTCGCTCCCGCGCCTTTCGGAGAGAGAGGCATCGCGCGAGATCGCAATCGAGTACGCGGACTGGCCATTACGCGTGAGCTCCAGAGGCTTCGTCGTGGCGCTCGCCCCTGCTCCGGCAGGTTTGAGCAAGGCAATGGAGCCTCCCAGAGTTTTCAAAAAATTCCGCCGTTGCATAGATCATCCTCCCGGCGTCATCGCAGTCCCATCAATTATTCCTTTCCCAACACCGCCACCGTGCTTTGCCATATTTCTCCTTCGGCCGTCCGGCTGCTTTCCGTACCGATATGAATAAGCTTCAGGCCATGGCGCAAATAGTGGTTTACCTGTTCCTCTACGCTGTCTTCCGACAACTTGAGAGCGCAGCAGTACTTGCAGCATTTCCAGAAGCTGCTGCTCACATGGACGACCTCTTTCACATTCTGCAGTTTCATCGCAGCCCTCATGTTCACGCTGGACGCGGTAATGGTACAGGATGTAGCGGCGGCTTTACGTCGCCACTTGGTCCGTCGGCTGACGGATGAACTCGCCGCTACAGCAAACTGTACCGCTGCCCGTGAAGGTTACTGGCTGGGCGGACCGGGTCTCTCCCCGCCGCCTCCCGAATTCGGGCCGGCGGGAGGGTCGTCCGGGCGGATGGGTTTCCGCGGGATCATGTCATTGCACATTGCGGCGTTATAGACAAAGCCCGCCATGATCGTAGCCGCCTGCTGCAAATCGTCGGGGCGGATGTGTTCGTAGACGTCGAGGTTGGAATGGTGAGTCAAACTGCCGTAATCCAAAGGGTCTTGAAGAAACTCGAAGGCGGGAATGCCCACCGCGTCGAAGGAGACATGGTCGGTCGAGCCGGTATTGCGCATGGTCAGCGTGGTCATCCCCAGGTCGCGGAAGGCCTCCATCCACTTCTCGAAGATGGGCCGCACCTGGGCGTTCTCTTGCAAGTAAATACCGCGAATCCTTCCGGCCCCGTTGTCGAGGTTGAAGTAGGCGGAAATCAGCTTCTGCTCCGGTTTCAACTCCAGTGGACCTCGGGGCGGGCGCATAAACGCCGGCAGGGCCTGGTCACTTGGATTGGTGGATTCCGGGCGCGAGCCGAAATGGTCCTTCACGTACCCGCGCGAGCCAAACAGTCCTTCTTCTTCTCCCGACCAGAGCGCGATGCGGATGGTTCGCCGCGGCTGGACGCCGAGCTTCTTGAGCAGCCGGACGACTTCCATCGCCACGATCGAGCCGGCGCCATTGTCCGTGGCGCCCTCGCCGGCGTGCCAGGAATCCAGGTGCCCGCCCAGCATCACCACTTGGTCCTTCAGGCTGGGGTCGACGCCGGGAATTTCCGCCAGCGTGTTGTAAGCCTTGTCATCGTCGTCGTAGAAAGTGGCTTGCACATTCATCTCAACTTCCACCGGAACCTTCTTATCGAGCAGGCGAGCCACCCGGCCAAAGTGCTCCACGGAGATGGTGACACGGGGAACGGTAATCGTCTTGCCCTTCTCGTAACTTCCTCCGGACTGCACAAAGATGGTGCCGTCTTCGCCGGGGAGGCGCGTTACATCCAGTACCGCGGCCACGTGTTCGTCAGCCAAGAACTTCGGAAAATCCTGCTGAAACCGGAGGCGCTGCATCATCTCCGCGCGGCGCGGCCCGCCCGGGCCGCCCGGACGGGGCGGGGCGCCGGGAAATGTGGGGCGTTCGAAGAGTGCGATCTTGCCGAGTTCGTCGACGTCGTCCCGGTGGAACAGGGGCTTGTCGCTGGGGTCGGGGATGCGGGCTTCGCCATACAACACAATCTTGCCGGCCAACTTGCCCTTATACTTTTCCAGGTCGGCGGACGTCGAGGCAATCACCTGCGTCACTTCACCGCGCAATGGTCCATTGGTCCCCGGCGCCCAGGCTTCGGGAAGCGCCAGGAATTGCATGTAGTCGGGCGAGATCATGCGGACTTCGCAAAGTTGGTAGCTCCAACCGCGTCCAAACGGTCCCCAGGGCTCCAGATGAGCATTCACCAAGCCCCACTGGGTGAACTCGTCACGCGTCCATTCGTTCGCCTTTTTCATGTTGGGGGAACCCGTCAGGCGCGGGCCAATGTCGTCGGTGAGATGGCTCATCAGCTCCATCACCTGACTGTGGCCGAATTCCTCCTGCCGCAAACGGGTGATGAACTCAAGGTCGGGAATTTCCGGCTTGGCTACGGCAGGCGCAGCGCTGGCCGGGGCGGGCGCTTCCTTCGGTTTCTCATTCGGCTTCTTGCCGGCATAAAGATTCGCGGCGAAGATAGAAATGGTCACCAGGGCCGTTGCCACGGCCACCCAGCTAGAGTTTCGTAATCTCATAGGAATAGTGTCCCTCCGGACGAAGATTTTTCACCCCAGAGAGTATGCAAGACCGGGGGCGGACGCAAGCGCGAACCGGTCCCCCCTCCCAGCCCGTATGAGAAGTCCGCGCTAGCCGTGGATGAGTTGCGCGATGTTGACCTTGCGCAGTTCCTCGGCGGCGTGTTCGGGCAGCACGGGATTGTAGTAGACCTCTTTGAGAAAGTAGGAGGGCGAGGTGGAGAGGCGAACCGGAACCAGTTCAAAGTGCCAATGGAAATCCTCGCGCAAGGTGCGCCAGTGGTCGGTGCGTTCGGATTTGGCATGCAGATTGGGCGCGGTGTGCAGAGCGATGTGATAATCCTGGGCCACCGACTCCAGGCGCAGCAAGACGGACTTCAGGAATCGCGCGAAGTGAAGCTGGCGTTCCCAGGTGGTCAAATCCTCCTCAAAGGCGTAGTGGTGCTCCCGGGGAAGAACCCAAATCTCGTAGGGCACGCGCGAGGCGAATGGGCAGAAGGCCACGAACTGATCGTCCCACTCCACCGTGCGCACTTGCTGGGTCATCTCCTGCTGGGCGATGTCGCAAATCAGGCAGCGCTCCTTCAAGGCGAAGTAGCGCTGAAGCGAACGCAATTCGTAAACGACGCGGCGCGGAATGAAAGGCGTCGCGCTGATCTGCGAGTGCGGGTGGTCTGATTCCTGCCCCGCCAGCTTGCCCTGATTGCGGAACACGCTGACGTAGCGAAAGCGGCGGTCCTTCTTGAGGTCCACCAGCCGCGAGACAAAGGCCCGCAGCACCTGCGCCACGTTTTCATCGCTTTCCAGCGACAGGCGCAGATGGTGGTCGCGGCTTTCGATTACCACTTCGTGCGCTCCCAGGCTGCGCATCTTGTCGTAAACGCCCTCGGCGCACCGCTGCGCGTGGCCTTCAATGCGATAGAGCGGGCGCACATGAGGGACCACGCGCACCTCCCACCCGCCCTTGCCATTGACTTGCGAATAGATGGTTTGCGGGGTCAAAGCTTCCTGACCGGGGCAAAAGGGACAGACCTCAAGGTTCGGCCAAGTGGTCTCGCCGTCTTCTTGCACCACCCAATTCATGGAGATGGGATCTTTCCGAAGCTGCATGGAACCTCCCAAGAGCAGTGGACAGTGGCTAGTGGATAGTGATTAGTAACAGCTTCAACTCCTGGGCTGTTCCTCTCCATTGTCCACTATTCACTATCCACTGCTCTACGGTCGCCGGGAAGCGAAACTACACCTCAGGATTCATCGGCGGGTTCTGGTTTCTGCTTAACTCTGGGGGTGGGAATGGGGCTTGAGTAAAAGGACTAATGATACCTTTCGACCTTGCTCGCGCTTCCCGGGCTAAACGCTGCTATCAATGGCGCCACCCACACGGCCGCCGTCAACCGATCTTACGTCGCCTATTTAACTTCGGCGGTCCATTTGTGTCAAGCTTTCATCCTGCTTGGTATCAAGCCTCAGTAGAAATGTCCCCTTCATCCTTCTTTGACTATTTCACGGTCAGGGTGAACGTAATGCTATGGCTCAAGGCAGAGGACCCCGAAGCTGTGGTGCCCATTACCGTTAGATTGTAGGTTCCAACGGGTGTTCCGGGGTCAGGCGTCGGACTGGTGCCACCTCCTCCACCGCCACATCCTGCCAGCGCCATTGTGAGCAATAATCCCGCAGCGAGCGGGACCATGGTGGACTGCCATCGCCGCACGCCGAGTTGGTTCCGTCGCCCGACAACCCATGCCATTGCCGCCAGAGCCAAGGCGAACATCAGCACACCTCTGAAGTTCGGCGATAGTGGAACCGGGGGAAGCTGTCGAGAGCGTGGCGCGCTGACCGAAGGGGCGGTGGTAGTAACGCTGACCGTGATGTTCGTCGAAGAACTGCCTGGGGTCATAGAGCTTGGCGAAGCCGTGCAGGTGGCCTCTGAGGGGGCACCGGTACAGGTAAAGCCCACGCTTTGGCTGAACCCCCCTTGACCGGCCACACTTAAGGTGTAGGTTGCGGACTGCCCGGGCGCGACGGTGGCCGAACTGGAAGAACCGGACGCTGCGACCAGCGTAAAGTCCTGGCCTGTCCCGCTCAGGCTCACCGTCACGGTGACGCCGTGGGTGTTGTCGGTGACTGTCAAGGTGCCCGTCAGGGGCCCTCCCGTACGGGGTGTGAAGCTGACGTTGAAGGTGCAGAGCCCGCCGACAACGAGACTGCTCCCGCAGTTGTTGGTCTGGCTGAAGTTGCTGCTAACGGCGACGCTGCTGATGTTGAGCGTGGCCCAGCCGGGGTTGGTGAGCGTGACGGCTTGGGTGGCGCTGGTAGTGTTCACCAACTGGTTGCCAAAGGTCAGGCTGCCGGGCGAGACGGCAGGAATAGGCGTGCCCGCCGTCCCTGTCCCCACCAAGGGAATGCTTTGAGGGCTACCCGGAGCATTGTCCGCGACCATCAGCGAGCCGTTGCGGGTTCCCGTGGCGGTTGGAGTGAATGTGACGCCGATCAGGCAGCTCCCACCCACCGCGATGGTGGCACTGCAATTGTAGCTGGGGTCAAAGTCTCCGCTCGCCGTGATGCTTGAAATGATCAACGTGCTGTTGCTTGTATTCGTGAGCGTCACGGTTTGCGGCGCGCTGAAGGTGCCCGCTTGTTGGTCGCCGAAGATGAGACCGTCCGGCGCGAGGCTGACCGCCACCGGCCCCGTCACGGTCTGCACCAAGGGAGCCGAGTTGTTGGCGGTGTAAGTGCTGTCGCCGCTGTAATAACACGTGACCCAATGGGAGCCGACGGCGAGCTCGGAGGTGGTAAAAGCTGCGGCGCCATTGTTCATTGTCTCCACACCCAGGCTGGTGGCGCCATCCACGAATGTCACGGTTCCACTGGGAGTCCCCTGCGAGGAAGTGACCGTGGCAGTGATCGTCACCTCTTGGCCCGGGTTCGACGGGTTAACGGACGACTTTAACGCGACGGAGGTACCCAGGCCGGTGGTGGTGTTCAACAGCACGGTCACACTTTTTCCAAGGTAATCCGCCACCGCCATATCCAGCTTCCCATCGCCATTAAAGTCCCCGACCGCGATCGAGCTGGGACTTGTACCAGCGGGGTAGTTTATCGCCGGCTGGAAGGTGCCATCGCCCCTGCCCAACAGGATGCTGACGTCGAAACCCGCCACGGCCAAGTCCAGTTTCCGATCTCCATTGAAGTCGGCCACGGCGATGAAAGATGGCCAGAGGGTTGCGGCGTAGTCCACCGGCGGCTGAAAGGTGCCGTCCCCATTGCCCAGCAGCACACTCACATCCCCGCTGTAGCCATTCGCCACCACCAAGTCCGGCTTACCGTCGCCATTAAAGTCGCCCACGGTGACTCAAAAGTGGGCATAGTCGAAGACGTAGTTCCCCACCACCTGGAAGGTGCCATCCCCTTTTCCCAACAGCACGCTGACGGTGCCACCGAAGCTCGACGTCACCAAGTCCAGCTTGCCATCACCATTAAAGTCGCCCGCCGCGACCGCGTAGAGGTCGCTGCCATCGGGATAGTTCACCACCGGCTGGAAGGTGCCATCCCCTTTTCCCAACAGCACGCTGACGGTGCCGTCGTAATTCGCCACCACCAAGTCCTGTTTTCCATCACCATTGAAGTCTCCCACGATGACGGCGTTAGGGTAAGTGCCCACAACGTAGGTCACCGCTGCCTGGAAGGTGCCGTCGCCGTTACCCAACAGCACGCTTAATACACTGGTCGCGTTACAGGCCACCACCAAATCCGCCTTGCCGTCGCCATTGAAGTCGCCTACCGCGACGGAAATGGGATCCGACCCCACAGGATAGTTGACGGGGGCCTGGAAGGTGCCGTCCCCGTTGCCCAGCAGAATACTTATGGTGCTGTCGGTGTAATTCGCCACCACCAAGTCCAGCTTGCCGTCGCCATTGAAGTCGCCGGTCGCGACCGAGCGGGGATAGTCCCCCACAGTATAGGTCTGCGGAGGACCGAAGGAGATGGGTGAAGGAAACTGCGCGAAGGCAGTCGCGGCCACCGTCAACAACGTAATGCAGCTATATGAGCAAAGCACCATGCGCCTTGTCGCGGTTTGCCGCTGCTTAGAACTGCTGAAGCGTCGGGGCATGACCAACCTCCCCTGGGGCACGCATCGGAATGACTACGCCGAATTTAACTTCCCCAGAAAGTGAATGTCAATTTCATGAATAGTGCACAGACGAAATGTCAATTTTCTAAATAGTGTACGGGCTAAATATCTCCTACCCGCTATTCCAGAAAGCTCCTAAAGGCGCGCTGAGTTCTTTACATTCAACAATTTTGGAAGCATGCGTGGGATGCGGGTCTTGCGCAAGAGGCGCCCCCACTCCGGCCGATATTCCATGGCTAGATTACGAATTGCCACCATGGCAAGGCCTCGCAAGGCGCGCTGCTCGGCATGAGTGACATCGTTAAGCCCATCCGGCAGAAGGCCCATTCCGGCGAAGCCGCCTGCCGCCGCGCCCGCGAAGTTGGAAAGTGCGAGGGTGTTGCGTCCTGAATCGGTTTTGTCGACAAAGGTAAAGACGACGGCATGAAAGGTCCGCGCCAGGACGTTCTTGCTGCCGGACGGAACGTAGCGAGGATCTTCATGCAAGGCGGTCGCCGCCAGGAATTGCCCGGTTCGACGCGATGTGCCCGCCGCCATCTGTTCTCCATACCATTTCCCGAAAGCTCCCGCGCCATCCTTCCATTCGCGCGGACAGCGGCTGGGCGGATTCAGCATGTAGAAGCCTGCCCCCCATGCAGGAACAAGGAAATTTTCCGGACCAAACATCTGACGGGTGTAAATCCGAAACTTGTCCTCCGCCGTGAGGGTCTTACGGCTCAGGGTCGGAAGCAGAAAAGCATTGACGCCAGAACCGCTTCCACGCCAGGCCGGGGCTGGCCCTGACCACCACGAAGCCGGCGCGTTTTGAGAAGGCGATGAGGTCGACGGCTGGGGAGCGTCTGGCAGAGATTCACGGTCGTCCGTGGGCAGCGATGCGCCATTTGCACCCGCCATGCCCTTTGGCGCGGCGCTTTCGCTGAGCTGCCCTTGGACGGGCTGCCAATGCCGCTCAACATCCTGCGCAATCGTGGGCTTTGAACCAATCAGCAAGAGCGCGGCAGCCAACAGCCTGCGGCCGACCCCCGCGACGCTATATGATTTTCTACTTTGGGTTCGCATTTTCTCCTCCCCGTTCATGACGCCGTCAATCCCCTCCATGAGTTGCTCCTTTCCGTAAAGGCCACGGTCAGTCAGCATGCGATTGAGCGTCGGCTGCTACGTCGAAGGAGAGGGCAAACAGGTCACCAATCCGGCCAAAGCCCTAACTCAAAGGAATTCCACGGGTTAGCCTCACTCCAAGAGCCGCGCGGTTCTCCGAGGTGTCACCGAAAGCCGGCAGAGGCGCCATCCTGAAATGGCGGCAGCGGTTAGGAAAAGGCGCAGACTTGCGCGCCAAGTCTGCGCCGGGTCATATGTCTGGATCATTTGTCTGGATTATTTGTCCAGACCTTGTTCACCGCTTTTTGGCCAAATTGTAGGTTTTTAAATGTAGCCTCATTTTGTGCTTGACAAATCAAAAAGGGGTGATATACTGGATCTTCAGGCCAGTTCCTGCTGGCTGGTGTGCAAGGCCGCGGACCTAATTCAAGGGGTCAGCGGAAACCAAAGCGGAACAATAGGCAGTAGGCACAAGGCAGTAGGCTGACTCCTGACTTCTAACTCCCGCACGCGCAGGAGATTGCCATGCGCGCCCTCGGCGAGGATCCGGCCCACTTCCAGGAACTACTGGACCGACCTTGGGAGGAATATAACGCCGTCGGCGTCCCGCGGGAGGGATTGGTGATCCGTCTGGCGCGGGCCATGTGGCTCGCGAATCGCGCCGATCGCATGCAGGAAGTTTACGCCATGCCCCAAGCTCAGGACGTGAGCAACGGCCGCGAGGACTCGCGGAACGCGCACATGGCAGCCTTACAGAAAACACCGGCTTTCCACGATGTATTAGAAAATAAATGGGTTAGACGTGTTTAGGTGCCGATTTTAGGGCTTGGTGCCATATAAGGGCGCGGCTTTCCACGATGTACTAGAATTAAAAGGATTTAACGATGAGTAGCAAAAATCCTGCAAAAATTTATATCATTGAAACTAAAGTGGTTAGTCAATAATAGGCAGTCAGCATCACTGGAAAAAAAGGTTCCTCAGCAGAATCTGTGGGTAGACTGTGGTTCAGGTAGAGCTCCAAGAGTATGGTAGAGAGCGACTTCAGCGGCGCGGAAGGTACGAAAGCCATAGGCTTTTCGCAGCG
>JBEKNU010000168.1:0-16283 GCA_049522495.1 Terriglobia bacterium | reverse complement strand
GAAAGATTGAGTTCACCCTCGACCCGGCGATTGCTGGCGGGCTCTCCAAACAGGTGCATGACTGAGACGCGGGCCTTCACGTCGGCGGGGGTGAGCCATCCGGGGAAGGCCTTGTCAGACAGGTCGAGCCGGACCTTCATCCTGTCGGGTTCGAACTCCTGGACGTTGAACGACACGCTGCCCAGCATTTCGCGGTGCTTCTCGTCCTTGGGAAGCCAGGCGACGGCCTGATATGTTCCGGTGGGAGAGGTGGGTTGAGTCGTGAAGGTGATTTCGTCAAAAGCTGTTTCCGTTAGCTTGATCTTGTCGCGGCGCACAATGTTGCCGCGCGGGTCGCTGATCTCGACGTCGACGGAAAGGCCGGCGAGGGAAGACTTCCAATCGGCCGTGCGGGTGATCATGCCCAGATGCGTGGTTTCGCCGGGCCGGTAGATGCCGCGATCGGTGAAGAGATACGCGGAGAGTTGCTGCGGGGAAGTGGCGTTTTCAACTCCGCCGGTTTCGAAGCGCGAGACGTCCAGGTTGCGTCCCGAAGCTCGCAGCGGCAGGAAGGAGAAGTCGGAGTCCTTCTGGGCGAGGATCAGAAGGGGAGTCTTCTCGCGCCTGAGATCCGGGAGCTTGGGGAATTGAGCGCGGCCGGCCGAATCGGTTGTGGCCGCGGCCACCGGCTCGCCGTTGCGTCCGATCACCTCGACGCGCGCGCCGCCCACCGGTTCGCCCCGGTGGAGCGACTGGACAAAGACGTCGCGACTGCCGTCGTTCGACTGTTTAACGATAAAGCCGAGATCGGTAACGAGAATCAGGCGTGAGTCTTCAATGCGTTCGGGATTATAACCTTCATCTCCGCCCTCGTTTTCCTGGGAGCTCTTTGGCACCGAGCGGATGTGGAGCAGAAAAAGTCCTCGTTTGTTTTGTTCTTTGTCCTGGAGGTACTGGCCGAGATCGATGCTGTCATAAGTCGGTTTGCCGGGTTTCTGGCCGCGGTAATCCCGCGTGGCGGAGAAGCGCTCGACAATGGCATCTTCCAGCTCACCCAACTGGGGCTTGGAGAAATCCCACATCTGCGGCGCGAGGTGTTGGAGCTGATTGGGAAGCACCCGACCCACCTCGACTCGCACTTTGTCAACATCGCGGACGAGGAAGCCCACTTTCTTGTCGCCTGCGAGAGGCAGCAGCGCGCCCGTGCCGAGGAACGTGAGCGCCTGCCGGTACGGCGTTACCTGGATGGTCGCAGTGTAAGGCTTGCCGGAAATGTAGCCGCCGATCCCCTGCACGCCGTCTTTCACCCACAGGAAAACGTAGCGGCCCACGGGCGCATTGAATTTGAATCCGTGCGTGGTTTCGCTGCCGCCATCGGAAGCTACGTAGGTAAGCGGAAGGGGTGGGGATTTGGCCAGGATGTCGTTACCAACCTGGCCCTCGTCGCTCCAGTTATAGGGTTCCTTATCCTCCTTGGGTTGATTGGGATGGCGCACCGGCAGCAGGTACGCCGAGACCTTGCCTGCGAAGGCTTGCTCCGCCACGGGCGATGAGCTGGTCAGGAGCAGGACCTGCTCCGGCTCGTAGCGGGCGTTATCGACCAGGGTCATTTGCGCGTCGCTGAAGCGCAGACTGGTGCGGCCGGGAATGGTCACGACGGCTTCGAGTTTTTCGCTGGTCTCGTTGCCTCCACGGGCCGCCCGCACGCCCTTACCGATTGCGAGGGTGATGGTGGTGTCGTCGCGCGGCATTTCCAGCGCAGCCGAATGAATATAGGCGAAGAGTTTGAGCTTGTCATAGACGACGGTGAAGTGTTTGCTGTCGGGAGTGAGGCCGAGGAAGTCCGCGTCTTTGGCGGGGATGAGGGAGACGTACGGCTCGAACTGCGTGGTGTCCACGGGGTGGCTGAAGCTCACAGTGGCCACCAGGTTCTTCTGCGTGGGGTTTTGCGGGTCCTGATAAAACTTGCTGTCGGTGATTTTGGCGGAGAACGGCTGGGTCTTGAATTCGAAGCTGTAGTCCTCAAGCTCCACGGCCTTGGCGAGAAACCCTTTGCGCCCGATTTTGACCTTAAAGGAGGCGTCCACGGGCCAGTCGGAGCTGGGAGCGAACTGCAGGCGCCGGTCGTTGAGCCATGTCCAAGTGCCGGCGAACGCCGGGGAGATTTCGATGCCGGAAGTGAGGCGCTTATCGAGGTTGGCGAGCGGCGCTGCCGCCTCTTCGAAGTCGACCCTGAGCGGATGGATGGTGGGGACGCCATTCTCGTTGTACTCGGTGAGTGGCGGATAGGTAACGAGGTATAAGATGTAATGCGGTCGGGGCCGGAGGTGGTACCAGGTGATCGCTCCCACGGCCGCTACCAAAGCGAGCGCGCCGATCATGAGGCGCTTCTTGTCGGCGATCAGAAATCGGCCAGCTTTGCGGAATTGAGGGCCGATCCAATGGATCCAATCGGGCGCTTGCCACTGCACTTGCCCGAAGACTTTGTGGATCAACTTAAGTACGAATAGAAGGACGGGATTTGGGGAATGCGGAGGGTCATTGGAGTTCATGGCAACGGATTATACGCGCGCGGCGTGCCAATGACTACCGAAGTGATGCGGGTACGCGAGTAGTCCGGCTTCAGCCACCAGAGCTCCGGGGGACCTTGCGCGGAGCGCCTGGGGCGCGTACTGGCAGCCCATCATGCACTGATGATCTTGGCACGTCGCTCCGGCGCCCCTTTTACCTATTTTGCGGGGTCGGGCTGGTGGAAGGCCGACATGCCCACCGAGGACGCCTGGAACGCCTATCTCACCTCCTTGCTGAGCCAGCGCGAACACCCGGTTACCCTGCGTTGGACAAAGCGTTAGAGCGGTTTCGCCGTGCCCGCGGTTTGATTTTGTCGGCGCTTGGCCTCAGAATAAGGGGTAGGAGTTCAATCCTCAAAGTGAGGCGTTCGTTATGGCCTACAAGGAATATAAGTGCGGGGTATGCAACCAACCGGAAAAAGGTTGTACGTGCATCAAGTATTGCGCTCTGTGCGGTTCGGATTACGGAGTTCGCCTCACTGAGGACGGCCAGTTTTACTGTAAAGACTGCCGGGAGGCATGCGATTATAAAACCCAGGACCAGGCTTGAATGCGTGACAGGTACGGGCATTCATGCCGGAGGCACAATCGGGGAAACTCTGTTATGCTACCGTAGTCACCTCCCCATGCTGCGCCGCAGCGGGGCAATCCATGATGTGGAGATTCTATGAGGAAATCGGGCGGATTTCTCCCGTCTCCCCGGAAGACGATTGGACGGTGCTGGCAGTGACGTGGACTCCGAGAGTTCGGAAATGATGAGAATTGTCCTCGGCAGCGAACCGCGGCTGCTGAATATTCTGCGCGCTGTGGTAAAATTTCGCGCTCAGGAAGCGGGATTATCCAAATCTGACGCTGAGTACGTGGCCTTGGCCATCGATGAGGCCGCTGCGAATGTCATTCGGCACACTTATGGCAGCCGCCACGACGCGCTCTTTGCCCTGGAAGTCCACAATCTGCCGGACCGCCTGGAGTTTCTTCTGGAGGATTGGGGCCCCAAGGTGTGCGAGGAGCAGATCCGCCCCCGCCCCCTGGATGAGCTGAGGCCGGGCGGCCTGGGCACATTTTTTATCTATAGTTTCATGGACGAGTGCTCCTACGACCCGAATTTTAAAGAAGGTAATCGCCTGAGGTTAGTCAAGTTCCTGTCGCGAAAGGGTGCCTGGTGCAATGAAGGTTCAAGTGCGAATTCTGGATAAGGTTACGATTCTCGACTGCTCGGGCGACGTCGATCTGTATTCTTCGCCACGTTTACGTGAAGCGCTGTTGGCGGAGGTCAAGGCGCACGGTCCCAGCGTTCTGGTCAACATGTCCGGCGTGACCTATATTGACAGCTCCGGCATCGCCACGCTGGTCGAAGGCTTGCAGCTTTCCCGGCAGACCAAGATACCCTTTGGCCTGTTTGGACTGCGCCCCAATGCCCGGTCGGTATTGGAGCTGGCGCGGCTTCACAAGGTTTTCACTATCTTTGAAAGCGAAGTGGAAGCCCTGGAAAAAATCAGTTCGGTTCAACCCTTCGACGGGGTGTGAGAAAAGCAGTGGCTGGTGGTTAGTGACTAGTGAAACGCAACCCATTTGGCTCGCGGACGCTCACCCGTTACTCGTCACTAACCACTAATTACTGGGCACTGGTTTCTTATGACCGGGGTTCTGGCCTTCCTTGGACGCAATACGCTAGATTTTCTCCGCTACCTGAGCGGACTCTATGACCTGAGCGCGAAGGCCGCTTATTGGGCCTTCGTCGCCCCGTTCAAGGGCCGCCCGGTGAAGTGGGGGAGTGCCGTCCATCAGATGGTGATGGCGGGCGTCGATTCCATCCCCATTGTCTCGCTGATCTCCCTTTTCATCGGCATTGTGTTGGGCTTGCAGGGCGCTTACCAGCTTGCCAAGTTCGGGGCAACGTACTTCGTCACCGCGCTGGTGGGCGTTTCCATGACGCGCGAACTGGGGCCGCTCATCACCGCCATTGTGATCGCCGGGCGATCGGGGTCGGCGTTTGCCGCCGAGCTTGGCACCATGAAGGTATCGGAGGAAATCGACGCGCTCGAGGCCATGGGACTCGACAGCGTGCGCTACCTGGTGGTGCCCAAGTACCTCGCCATGCTAGTCATGATGCCTTGCCTCACCCTGATCTCGGACCTCTCGGGCATCCTGGGAGGCGCCGCGTTTGAGATGGCGCAACTCGATAAGACATTCTCGATGTGCCTTTGGGCAACCCGCGACGCGCTGGTGATGCGCGACATTACCACGGGCCTGATCAAGAGCCTGGTGTTCGGCCTGATCATTACCAAAATCGGATGCTTTGAAGGCTTTTCGGTCCAGGGTGGCGCGGAGGGGGTCGGCAAGGCGACAACTTCCTCCGTGGTGATTTCGATTTTTCTGATTATCTTTGCGGACGTGGTCTTTACGACCATCTTTTACTTTACGGGATAAACATGGCGAATGATTTTGAGGGGCCGATGATTCGCGTGGAGGATCTGGTCACTCACTATGGTGAGCGGCGTATCCTGAACCACGTTAGTCTGGACTTTCCCACGGGCGAGACCATGGTGATTCTGGGGGGAAGCGGTACCGGCAAAAGCACGCTCTTGCGCCACATCATGCGCCTGGAGAAGCCCTCTTCCGGACGAATCCTCATCAAGAACCAGGACATCTGTCCTATGTCGGAGGAGCGCTTCAACCAGTTCCGCCGCAAGATCGGCATGTTGTTCCAAAGCGCCGCGCTTTTCAACTCCATGACCATTGAAGAAAACGTGGGGCTGCCGTTGCGCGAGCTTACGCAACTGGAGGATTCCACGATTCGCATCATGACGCGCATCAAGCTGGACTTGGTGGGGCTGAGCGGATTCGAAAACTACATGCCCTCGCAATTGAGCGGTGGCATGAAAAAACGCGCCGGCCTGGCGAGAGCGCTGGCGATGGACCCGGAGATTCTCCTTTTCGATGAACCGTCGGCGGGGCTCGACCCCATTACCGCGGCGGGAATCGATTCGCTGATCCTGAAATTGAAACTCGCCTTCCGCATGACGATTGTCGTGGTGACGCACGAAATGGCCAGCGCCTTCATGATTGCTGACCGCATCACGGTGATGGACCGCGGCGAGGTGATCGCCACGGGAACACCGGAAGAGATTCGCAACAGCCAGCACCCACGCGTGCTGCAATTCATGAACCGGATTCCCGAAGGCGATCAGGTGGACGCGCAGGAATACCTGCGCACGCTGACGCAAGATTAGGTGTCAGGTGCCAGGTATCAGGTTTCAGGAGGGCGGGTCGAGAGTCGAAATTTGAGACTCGTGAATTGGTGCTCCGGTTGCGAGTTTCGAGTTTCGGTTTTTCCTGACACCTGACACCTGGCACCTGACACCCAGAGTCCTTAGCGAGGTAAGAAATTTATGGCGCGTTCCAACGAGGAGATTAAAGTCGGAGTGGTGGTGGTTGCGGCGGTGCTTCTGTTTATGGTCGCCCTGGTCTTTGTGGGCGGCGTGAACCTGCTTCGCAAGAAGAAGGTCGACTACATCGCCCACTTCAAATTCGCCGGCGGTATCGAACCGGGCAGCATCGTCCGCTTCGGCGGCTTCAAAGTGGGGACCATCAAGTCCGCCTCCCTCGACCGGGAGGATAGCACCCGCATCCAGATTATTTTAGAGGTCGATGAGGGTACGCCGGTCCGGACCAACTCCAAAGCGCGCATTTCGTCGCTTGGCTTCCTGGGGGAGAACTATCTGGAAATTTCCGCCGGCACGCGCGATGCGCCGCCGCTGCCCGCCGGGAGCGAGATCCCTGCCGTAGAAATCGTCCAATTGGCGGACGTGTTTAATAATGTGAACAACATCACCGTCAACGCCACAAAACTGGTCAACGACCTGGACGACCGCGTCCTGGCGCTGTCTGACAACGCCAACTTGTTGATCAAAAATCTGAACGACGTGGTGAGCCCGGAGAACAAGGAGCATTTCGGTGCGGTTCTGGCCAACGCCGACGGGATGCTGAAGGATTCGCGCCCACACATGGAAAAGACGCTCGCCAACCTGGAGACCGCAAGCGGCAAGGTGCCGCCGACCATCGACAACGTCAACGGCACCATCGGCAAGGCGAACAAGCTGACCGACCACCTGGACGCCGTTGTGGTGGAAAACCGCAAGGAGATTCACGACACCCTCCTGCGCCTGCAAGCCTCCCTCGCCGACGCGGAGCGGATGATCAACGACCTGGACGATACCCTGGGCACGAATCGGGGCAACCTAGACGAGACTCTGGAAAACATCCGCGCCACCAGTGAAAACCTCAAGGAATTCACCGACACCCTCAAACAGCATCCCTACAGCCTGATCCGGATCAAGACGGAGAAAGACCGCGTGCCGCCTGGAGGAAAGTAAGCAGTAGGCAGGAGGCGGTGGAAAGTAAGATAAGTCAAAAGGCGAAACGCAAAAGTCAAATGTCAAAAGTCCAGGTCGATGGTTAGCTGCATTTCGCAAGTAAGTTACCCGCGAAACCGAAGCGGATCCGATGGTTAGACTAACCCCCTAGCCGGTTTTTACTTTTGCGCTTTGCCTTTTGCCTTGCTTTTAGGGTCCCGCCGCGCTGTGCTACCCACTTACGTTTTCCGCCTTCTGCCTTCCGCCTCCCGCCTTCTGCTTATTGCTTACTGCTTACAGCCTACTGCTCCGGCCGGATTCTTGCCGGCGAGGGCTGCGGGGCGATGGTGAGCCAGTCGGCGCGCACGCGATCCCACTCCTGGATAAACAGGCCTTGCTCCTCAAAGAAGGTACGGATGCGAGTGGTGTCCCAACCGGCGATTTCCTCCAGGATCGGGACGATGATGCTCAGCGCGTCGTCGCTGAGGACGGTGCGCTTGGCAATGGGAGCGATGTGCCGCGCCTGGGAGACGGCAAGGGTGAAGCCCTCGCGCCGGTTCACATGCAACATGACATGAATGTCGGATCCGCCGTCCCCGACGTAGAGGATGCGTTCCGGACTGACTTGAAACCTCTTTTGCAGATCGTCCAAAACCGCCACCTTGCCATAGCCGGCGTTCACCCGGATGATGGACTCCACTTGCCCTGAGGCGTCGTATTGCAACTGTGTCCCGTGGATGTGATCGGCGGGAATGATATCTTCCAGCGCTGATTCAATAACCTCCTGCGGCGCGGCGGATATGACATGGAAGTCGAAGCGAAAACCCGGGATGGCGCTGGCGAGCAACTCCGAGAGCCGCCGGATGTTTTTCTTAAGCCGCACACCTTTCCCCGCCTGCACCAGGTGCTCTTTGCGGACGCTGGCCCGATACTCGGGGTCATGGAGCAGGAGATAGCTCATTTCCCCACCTTGCTGCACCAGGTTTTGTATTGCCAGAGCCGCAACTTTGGCTTCGAATGTCTTGGCGGCGATTCCCACCAATTCGCTGAGGAACAGCCCGGAATCGTTGAAACTCAAGGTCTGATCGAAATCGCTTGCCAGCAGATACTGCCTGACCAATGGAATGGTGACTTGCATGAATGTCCTCCTGCTTGCGTAGTCTGGGATCTCTTGGCTACGGCCGATGTTCAGATTCGATGAAGATTTGATGGCGGAGCGATTATTCGGTCGATGCCATGATCCCGTGGCTGGTGCTGGCGGCAGCTCTTTGCCACGTCGCGCCGTTGCAACGGAAAACGGATTGAGGGGGCCGGTTCTGATCTCTTCGTGGATATCTCATCGCAAGTTCTACCTTAGCGAAAGGCCCCCGATTTCGTCAAATCCATTGAATTTATAACGCCCATAAGAGGAGGCGGATGGCCGTAGGCAGTGGGCGAAGTGCTGTGTTTGGAACGCGTAAGCGAAACGCCGGAAGCAACTGGCGATTTTATTGCGAGGGCGAGGCGATGCAGGGAGTTGTGCGACATCACCCTCTCATACGGTGTTTCCCAAAGTCTATCGTGGCCGGGAGTATTTCTCAGACCGACGGCTTTTCCGGAGAATGGGAGGAGGGCAATTTGAGGGCGGGACGGACTCCCATCTGCCGCTTGCTGCCCTCTGCCTACCGCTTTATCCCTACTGCTCCCCTCCCGGGGTTCCGGCTGGGGCCCGGTAAAAAAGACCCCCTTTGAAAAGTTCTTGTGGTTAGAAAAACCGGTTGTGATAGCATTTCGAGTCTGCGATCCCTTTGACTGTCTGGGCGCGGAGTCTACAAGCAGAGAAGAGTCAGAGGTATGGCGCGTCGAAGAGCTGTTGCGATTGCCGGCCCATCCAGAATCTCAGGGGAATTCATCCTCCGAATAGTCCTGGGTGTTGTCATCCTGCTGGGTGTCATTTTTCTGGCCCTGGCAGGAGTGGGCGCAGGCCTGACCTATTATGTGACCACGGCAAGCAACACGCAGGAATCGGTTAACCCCCAAAGTTACCTTTTAAGTAGTTATATTTCGCTCAGCTTTACTGACCGCTCGGGGGGGGAGCATGAGGGCTGGCTGTTGCTCGGATTGCGTGGCGCGCCCGTCATCATTCTCTGTCACGGGTATAATTCGAATCGCTCTGATCTGTTATCGCTGGGAAGCATATTACGCGACAACCATTTCAATGTGTACCTCTTCAATTTTCAGGGACCCAAGGCCAAGGAAGGCCGCTCCAACTTGGGATCCCGGGAGGCATCCGATTTAATTGCGGCGATTGAGACCGTAACCAAGCAACCCGATGTTAATCCCAACCGCGTCGGATTATTCGGGACGTCCGTGGGCGGTTACGCCGCGTTGGTGGCCGCCGAAGTGAATCCCAAAGTCAAGGTGCTGGTGGTCGATACAACCTACTCGACCCCTGAGCGGATGTTTGATTCGCAGGTTGAACGTCTGTTGGGCGGCTCCAGCGGGCTTTTCCACTTTCTCACGGAGGCGGAGTTTCACCTCGCCTCGAGGGGAGTTGACACTTACGCGATGCCTGCCAACCTGCCCAAGCTCGCAACCGTTCCCAAACTTTTTATTTCCGGGCGCGACGTTGCTTCCTTGGCGGAGATGACCGAGGCACTTTACGATGAGGCCCCCCAACCCAAGCAATTGCTGGTGATGGAGCATTCGGGGTCCAGCTTGGCATCCGAGGCAGAGAAAAAGGAATACGAGAATCAGATCCTCAATTTCTTCCTACAGAAACTTTCTCTCCGCGCCGACTAACGCTTGCAGGGCAACCGCGCTATATCGCGTCGGCAGATCGAACGGATAAAGGCTGATAGCACTTTCTGGGTATCTGAGCAGCGAATGAAACCAGCGGTGGTTGACAACCGTCCCCAAATTTCCGCCCCGGCAGAGCAGGCCGCAACCCGGCCGCACGTGACCTTCAATCAGCGATTGCAATACTGGGCCGCGCTGGCGGCGCTCAAGACGGTCGGCTGGCTTCCCCACAAGCTGGCGCGCGGGGTGTGCGCCCTCCTGGCGGCATTGAGCTATTGGCTTTGGCCTCGCCTGCGGCAAGTGGGGCTGTTCAATCTGCGATTGGCCTTTCCGGAATGGACCGAGCGGCAACGGCGCCGGGTTATTTACAGTCTCTTCCAGAATTTCGGGCGCATGCTGGCCGATTACTCGCATTTCCCGCGCTGGAATCGGGAGAACATTGAAAACCTGATTATTTACGATGGGTTTGAGAACTACGCGCGCGCCCAAAGCCAAGGCCGGGGCGTGCTTTTCCTGACGGCGCACTTCGGCAACTGGGAGCTGGGTTCGTTTGCCCATGGGCTGTACGGCTATCCCTGCCATTTCGTAGTGCGCGGAATGGACAATCCGCTGATTGATCAGCTCGTCAATCGCTATCGCTGCCAAAGCGGCGGGAAGTCGATCGATAAGAGCGATTTTGCACGGGGTGTCCTGCGCGCGTTTGCGCAAGGACATGCGGTGGGTGTGCTTACCGATCAGAACATGCTGCTGAACGAAGGTGTCTTCGTGGACTTTTTCGGCGTGCCGGCTTGCACCACCAGCGGCCCCGCACGCGTGGCGCGGAAAACCGGCGTTCCCATCGTTCTGGGGCTGGTGATCTGGGATGCGAAACTGAATAAATACCGACTGCGCTTCGACGCCGTGGAATGGATCAAGCGTGAAGACCCCGAGGAAGAGATTCTGGCCAACACGGCGAATTTCACCCGCCTGATTGAGGAATATGCGCGCCGCTATCCGGACCAATGGCTCTGGGTGCACCGGCGTTGGAAAACCCGGCCGCCTGGGGAGCCGCCCCTGTATCCTTTCTAACCCCGCCGCGAAACAGGGAGGCAGTAAGCAGAAGGCAGCAGGCAGTAGGCGAACTGGTTCGGCCTTTTTCGGTTGGGGCCACGAGGCGGGTAACCGGCCAGTCGACGGGCGCCCCCCGCAGCTTCGCTTGACTGCCTATTGCTTCCCACCTACGCTTCCTGCTGTCATCCCGTGGAAAACTGCAACTCGAAAATTGCGGCGAGTTTCGAAATTCGTCTTTCAGTTAGAGGGAGGTCTCCGATGAAAGTCTCTGAGATTGCTAAATTGTTGCGTGGAATTCTTAAGGGCGATGCTGAGCGCGAGATCCACAGCGTGGCCGCCCTGGAAACCGCCGGGCCCACAGAGTTGGCATTCGTGGAGAGCCCGCGCGCCCTTGAGCCGGCCGCAGCTTCGCGCGCCGGATGCCTGCTGGTGCCGGAGGGCGTGTCCCTTCCGGGGCACACCACCATTGCCGTGCCCCATCCCAAGCTGGCGCTGATTCGTGCCAGCGAGGCATTACACCCGGCTTCATCCCCCCCGCCAGGGATTCACCCCACGGCGGTGATTGCGGGGGACGCGCAACTGGCTCCGGATTGCTCGGTGGGCGCGAACGTGGTGATTGAAAGCGGAGTCACCGCGGGGGCGGGAACCCGGCTTTGCCCGGGAGTCTTTCTCGGCGCGGGCGTACGCGTGGGGGAACATTGTACTCTGCACCCCCGCGTCACCGTTTACCCCGGCTCACAGATTGGGGACCGCGTCATTCTCCACGCGGGTGTGGTAATCGGGTCAGACGGTTTCGGATACGTCTTGGCAGAGGGGCGGCACGTAAAATTTCCCCAGTTGGGAAAGATTGTGATTGAGGATGATGTGGAGATAGGCAGCAATACCACGCTGGACCGGGGCTCATTGGGGTCCACGGTGATCGGGCAGGGCACCAAAATCGACAACCTGGTTCAGATCGCCCATAACGTCAAGATTGGCCGCCACTGCATCATTGTCTCGCAGACGGGGATTTCCGGCAGCGCCGAGGTGGGCGACTATGTCGTCATGGCCGGACAAGTAGGCGTGGGGGAGCACGCGCACATCGAGGACCGCGTCATCGTCGGGGGACAAGCTGGAGTTCTTCCCGGCAAAATTGTGCGGAGCGGCTCCATTGTTTGGGGAACGCCCTGCCGTCCGATGAGCGAATTCAAAAAAACCATCGCCCGGCTGGCTCGTCTTGATGCGCTGGCGGAAAAAGTGAAAGCACTCGCCCAGCAAATGGAAAAGCGTTCGCCTTAAAGCAGAGCCACCAACCGTCAAAACTCCAGAACGACACCAGCCGAGGGCAGGATGGGGAGCATATTCACGAATCCCAGGTTTAAGGTCCCGCTGGGGAAGTTGTAACCGCGAAAGCTTTCATAGTGAGGGTTGGTGCGGTTGAGAATGTTCACGGCCTCGGCGTATAAGGTGAGCTTCCAGCGGTCAAAAGCCCACGCCCTGTTAACACGGACGTCGGTTCGCTCATAGGCCTTTTCGCGGAGGGCGTTGCGGTTGACGGAGAGATAATAAGCGCCTCCCTGTTGACCGTAGAATCCTGGAATGGGCATGCCGCTTCCGTAAATTGACCTGACACTTAGGTTAACCGTGGGGCGCAGGCGGTAACCCAGATAAATGTTGACCGTGTGCCGCTGGTCCTGGTCGGAGGGAAATGAGACGCCAACTTCTTCGTCATGCAACCGTGAGTAACCCAAGCTGTAGGAAATCCATCCCGTCAAGCGATTCGCGCTATGGCGCTGCAAGAAAATCTCGATCCCCCGCGCATATCCTCGCAGGGCATTGTCAATGGGAGCGTAGGGGGCGCCGAAAAAAAGTCCGATGGCGCCAGGGGGGGAGGTCGCTACAAACAGGCGTGGCTCGAGATAGGAGCGGAAAAGCAGGTCCCGATCCTGCCGGTCGTAGAACTCCAGGCGCAACCGGGTGCGTTGGTCGATTTGTTGTTCAATGGACGCCACAAAACTGTTGGCCCGCTCCGGCAGAAGTCCTCTGCCGGCCAGAGATGAGAATGCCCAGTTCGGGTCCGGCTCCTGCGCATATTGTCCCCAACCGAGATTGATGCGAGTGGAGGCCCAGGGGATCATAGCCAGGGTAACCTGGGGAGAAGTGGTCTGGACTGCATCCACCCCAAACTTGTCCCAGCGCAGCCCGGCGGTCAGGGCGACTCGCCCGTGGGCGGCCTTCCAGACTTGCTCGCCGTAGCCGCCCAGGCGCAGCGCGGTGCCACGATAATCAACCTCCGTCAGGGCTGCTGCGTTGGGGCTAAAGGGGAAAAACTGGAAGTTCCGAGTGAAGCCGTCGTCCCGAATGCGGCGCATCGACCAGCCAAAGTTGAACGAGTCCTGGGCGTGCCACATCCAGATGGCATTGGAGTTCCACACCCACTCGCCGTACTGGCCCCGATCAAAGTTTATATTGATGTAGTCTTGGTCCGTAATTGCTTTCCGAGTATAAGCAAGATGGCTGGTGGCCAGGAAATGCCCACTGGGGGTAAAGTTCCACCCCAGGTTGGCGAGGGTGTAATGGAAATTGCTGGTCATCAAATCATTCAGCCCGAGCTTGCTTAAATCCTGGGTTCGGTTGAGCCCCGAATACCCGTCGATGAAACTTAAGCTAACCCGGTTTTGGTGGGCGAGGTGGTAAGTCACACGGCCCTGATAGTCGAAAAAACCGATTGCGAACGACGAATCGGACGCGACCCGATCGACGATGTATTGCAGGTAGCTTTTGCGCACGCTGAGGATCCAATCCCCCTCGTGCCCCTTGCCCAGGGGGCCTTCGCCCAACGCCCCGGAATTCGACGCGCTGGCGGTGACGCGAAATGAAGGCTTAACTTGGCTCCCTTCGCGAGTCTGGATGTCCACCGCCGCTGCTGTGCTGTCGCCGTACGTGGCGGGATAAACGCCGCTCTGGACATCGATGTTGTCGAGCATGTCGCCATTGACGATGGTGAGCGACCCCGTGCCGGATTCACCCTCGATCATGTGGAATGGCTGGTGGAGAAGAACCTCGTCCAGGTAAAGGCCAATGCGGCTGTAGTCAGCGGCTCGAAGTGAAAAGCGGCTGTTGAAATCATCGTCGGAAGTAATGCCCGGCAATGCTTGCACGGCACGCAAGGGATCATCCGCCAAAACGCTCGCGAGGTTTTTTGCGTCGTTCCCGCTCAGGCTAATTTCTGACGGGCTGTCGATGCGGGGCGCGCCAAAGGGACCCGCGTTCACTTCCACGGTCGTCGTTTGTCGCAGGATGTCGGGGGTGAGGGTGACCTCGAACTCTTTGATCTCGCCGGCAGGGAGGTTGAAGTTCGTGATCCCCAGTCGATAGCCGACAGTGGAGACCCTGAGGGTGTAATCCCCGGGTTCGAGCGCCTTGATGTCAAACCGGCCCTCTCCGTCGGTAATGGCATGGAAAAGTGTGCCTTCCAGGGATACGGCGACGCGGGCCAGGGGCTCGCCGCCTCGCGCGTCGCGCACAACGCCCCGGATCTCAGCGTAGGTCGGTTCTTCGCAATGGGCTCCGCATACGCCAAGGAGCAAAGCCAAGGAGATGCCGGTGAGGAGCCTCATGGTCAACAGCAATACGCACCCCCAGAACAGAGGTGCCAAATCCTACTCGTCGCGGATTGCTTCAACTACCGGGGCAGATGTTAGGCTTCGCGGCAAGACAAGTCAATGGGAGGTTTGGCGGGAGGTTTGGCGGCTCTCTTCAACCCTTCACCTATTGTGCGAGGATGAGAGTCTGGAGCCAAAAACGAGAACGGGGAATCCGTCAGCCGACGGACTCCCCGTCTCAAGTGGTCGTCGTTAATGCCGTGGCAGCGTCCGCGGGGCGTTGCCAGCGGTGCGCACCGCAAGAGCGGTGTGATTATTCGACTAACCTCTGCATGCCCGGTGGAGTCTTCCCTCCATCAGTCAGCATACCTCCTTCATACGCCTCTGCAAGCCGAATTGCAAGCCCCAAAAGTACTAATCATGACTTGCTTCGTAGGGTCCCTCCGGCCTCGCCCTTTAGGTCGAAAGGCGAGGTGCGGCTAGGGGGCTCCTGGGAGGCGACGTGACTTTGCCCAGATCCGGCGGACCAGAGAAAGGGGAAACCTATAGCTGAATCGGATCCAAAAGCGGGTCCAAATCAAAAGCCATTCCGCAACGAGCATGGGCACATTACGCAAAGGCGGGTCAGTGTTACGATCCTCGTGCTCGAAGTATTGAATCTTTTCGCCGTCCCAGGCAACGGATACTTTGGGGTGATATCGCAGGGTTGAAATCCGCGGCATTCGCAAGCCGAGAGGCCAGCGTTGGGGTTCCAGGAGGAACCATTTCCCGTCCTTTTCAAAGGTCACCCAGGCATGCCCGGCGCCGAACTTGCCGGCTTTGCCTCCCACGAAACGCGCCGGGTAACCCATGGCGAGAACCTGCCGCCAAGCCCAAAGCCCGAAGTCGACACAGTCGCCCACTCTGGTCTTTTCAAATTCCTCTGGGGGCTGCCAATGGTCGCGCTTCCTCGTATCCCCCGTGTCTTGCGCCTGGCAGGCCATTAGGAATTTGCGCATTTCGAAAAAACCATTACATTCAGTTTTTAGAGGGTGGGTTAGATTGCTTCCCATGGGGGAACTGGGGCGGAATCCCATTTTTCGCAGTCGGGTACCGGGGATTAGTACCCTGCGACCGTGGACGTCGTAGAGCTCGGGGAAGATTTCCGCGATCATGCGTGCCGCATAGTACCACGATAGGGACGCGGGTGAGATTCTCTCAAGGATGCGGCTGGGTCGCCACGGTGGCGGACGCACCTCTGCGCGCGAGGGTTCAAAATAACCCATAAATAAACTTCGCAAGACCCTTGACAAACGGCGATTGCAAGCCTAGTATTGAGAATTGCTCTGCGAGACAAATGCTCTTCAGAGTAGTGGCAGTCGGGACGCCGAGTAAAGTTCTTCGAGAAACGGCGCCTTCAGCCAACCTTCCCCAAAATGGGGACCCCGAGAACATCGGGGCCTTTAGCTCTTTGACAACTGAGTTGAGCAAGCCACGTCAATCGAAAGTTTTAGTATCGATCGCTGAGCGACGCCCTGTTCTTTAGGCGAAGAATGGGGCGGAGACCTCCTGTCGAGTTCGTTGGTGCAAGCCAGCGCAACCGCGGCAGGGGAAACTCAAAAAGATTAGCGTGCAGGCGCTTAAAGTTTGGCAGTCTGTGCGCGAGCCGAATTCAAACGAGAGTTTGATCCTGGCTCAGAATCAACGCTGGCGGCGTGCCTAACACATGCAAGTCGAACGAGAAAGCGGGGGCAACTCCGTGAGTAAAGTGGCGACCGGGTGAGTAACACGTAGCTAACCTACCCTCGAGTGGGGGATAACCTGGGGAAACCTGGGCTAATACCGCATAAGATCCTGATGGCTTCTGCCGTTGGGAGCAAAGGCCCGCAAGGGCCGCTGGAGGAGGGGGCTGCGGCCGATTAGCTAGTTGGTGAGGTAACGGCCCACCAAGGCGATGATCGGTAGCCGGCCTGAGAGGGCGCACGGCC
>JBEKNU010000167.1:0-16326 GCA_049522495.1 Terriglobia bacterium | reverse complement strand
TTGTGGCCCATTCCTACCTAAAGAGCAGGTAGAAGAGGTAAGCGGCGAGGAGAATAGTATTCTGACCCACTCGAGCCATGGTACTCCCAATCCAGAGTAGATTGCCGACCATAAGAAATGCACGGATAGCAGGCGCGTGCGTCCTTCTTATTCTTGCTGCCCACCCCGTTCTGCCTGCGCCACAAGCTCGGCCCCCCCGTGCCATACTATGCCCTGGGAATGTCCCTTCATCGCTTCAGACGGGGCGGTTCCGCTCCGCACGCTGGGATGGTGGCCCCATCGAGGCGGAAAAGGGAGTGCTGTCGCACTGGATTAATTACACGGAAGACGATCCTCGCCAAGTCATACAAGCTACGCGCGATTGGTACAATCCGAAAACGATCGAACTGCTAAAGATTGCCCATATTAACTGGGCTTGGGTGACGTGGAGCACCGGTTTCTCACCGCAAACCGAGGAGAAACAATGGGAGTTATTAAGCCCTTACATCGAACTGTGCCACCGGAACCACATTCAGGTGGCTGCTTACATTTCGGTCGGCAACATGTTCTGGGAAGACATGTTCGAACACGTACCCGGAAGCATCGGATGGGTTCAACGGGATTTCCAAGGGGCGCCCTTATTCTATAGTCGCCCTAATCGGTACATGGCCGACATTCGGAATGCGGGGTGGATCGATCTGCAAGAGAAACGCGTCCGGGCAGCAGTCCAGGCGGGCGCCGATGCCTTGTGGATCGACAATACCTTTTCCCAACACGGCGAGGCGAATGTCGCCCACTTAATCGACGTCCTTTACAATGAAGCTGCCCGAATTAATCCCCATTTCGTCATCATGTCCAACTACAACCGAGCCATCTACACTTGGGGGAGATTGCAGAATGGGGTCTCGACCGAAGACGGGCAGGAACCCGGCTACTACACCGACAAGCAGACACCTTACGTGATAACCAACGCTGGGTTGCTCCGGTATAACTATGCGGTCGGAGAGGGATGGCGACCGGTTTCCGTGGAGTACGGTGGGCGGCACTGGGGGGATCGTATGACCACCCCCATGGCGCCACAAAAATGGCAACTGGCGATTGCCGAGTGCGCAATGCAGCACGTGAGCCTCGAACTCTTCTCCGAGGGCCTGTTTCTCCGCGACCTCTACTTCGGTGAATCCCGTGCCCTGGAGGGTTGGCGCGCTGCCGGCGCCTACAACGCCTTTCTGGAAATGAACGAGCCCTACTACACCCACCCGCAGTCTCTTGCCCGCGTGGCGGTTCTCAGCGATTCCACGGACTTCGTCGTTACGTATCTTAACCAACTGTCGGAACGGAACCTGAATTATGACGTCATCTTCAATTACCAGACTCCTCAGGAAGACAGACTGCGGGGCTACAGGGTTATTGTTCTCCCCAATACCAATCCTCTTAGCCCGGCTTGGTGCGAAGCTCTCAGCCAGTGGGTCCGGAACAACGCGGGTACATTGATATCGGTTCAGGATGCGTCACTGTTTCCGCAAAGCTCCGCCACGGCCGATCGCGATTTTGGCCTGGGGATGCTGCTGGGAATCTCCCTGCGTACTATTCCCGGATCAAAGCAAGTTCATTCACAGGGGAAGGGATCGACCGTTTATCTACCGCAACTTCCGCCAGCCCACGAGATGTTTTCGCTTATTCAGCAGTATTTGCAACGATCCGAGCTTGTGGAAGTGGAACCGCATGAGGCCATTCTATCTAATGTTGCCTATCAGCCTGAGGATCAGCGCGTAATCCTGCAACTTCTGAATTACCGGCAAGATCTCGCACAGCAGCTTCATATCCAAGTTCGGGCGCCGGTAACGAAGGTCGAAATCCTCTCGCCAGACTCGCTCGCCGACACCCGGGCCAAGGTCCAAGTCCAGGGCCAAGACTGGGAAATCATTGTCCCTGAGCTCCGGACCTATGACCTCGTAGCCATCTATCTGAACGGCAGGGTAGATGCCACGCATGGAATTCGTTAACAGAACGATGGGATCGTCACTTGGGATGTCACCGGTCGCATAGACGTCATTCCGTGGCCGGGGACGCCGAGAGAAAGGCTCTTTTCATGAAAAACATAATACTGCTAATTATCATCGCGTGCCTGACTGGAATGAGCACTACGGGGACTGCGCGCACGGGTGCTCCCGCCACAACCGTCGAATCAGGACAACCTGAGCTGCCAGCATGGCTCCAGCCCGGGACAGTGCGTTTCGCGCGTTTCGATGGGGGTCCCATCGAAACCCAGAAGACGCGGCGCTCCGCCTGGGGGCAACGCTTCACTCCCGAAGACCAGGAAGTATTGGCGAACCTTTATGGAAAGTATGGCGACCGGATGGTCGATCTCCTGGCCCAGGCGAACGTCAATTTTGTGTGGGTCACCTACAGTGCAGGGTTTTCCTGGGAAGATGAGGCAGCACAACGAGCCGAAATAAGGGAATTAACCAATAAGCTTCATACCCGCGGAATCAAAGTGGCTGCTTATATGTGCGCCCACAGCATCTTCTGGGAAAGCCTGTTCAAAGATGTTCCGCAGTCGGTTAAGTGGCTGCAATTTGATAGCGAGGGTATCCCATTCAGGTATTCTGGCGGCCGCGACCCCTTGCGGTTCATCGCTGACCTTGATAATCCAGCCTGGGTGGAATACCAAAAGCGGCGGGTGGGAGGAATCATTGACGATGGCTTGGACGCAATATTCTTTGACAACACCGCCGACCCACATTGGAGCAGCAACGAAAGCGTCACAGCGTTCTTAGCCAAGATCCGCGTTTTTGCGCGTCAGGAAAAGAAGTCGAACATTCCACTATTCACTAACTTCGGGCTATCCCCGTCGCGAGCGGTCTTGAATCAATTTATGGATTTCCTTTACGACGAGGGATGGGTTGAGCCTGGAGTTTGGGACAAGGATTGGGTCGTTGCCAACGTGCGCCGAGATCGGTTCGTTGAGGGCCTGAACTCTCCATGGAAGCCCTTGATCACGGAATACTCGAAGTTCCACAGTGGCGACAGGGCCAGTACGTTTCTCAGCGCGCGTTCACAACGGTTGGGGATCGGGGAAGCCGCTGCCTTCGGGGCCGCCTACACTTGGGATATGGAAGGCCCTTTCGACAAAGCACTGATCACCCGGGACGCCGCAGCCGTTGACTCCTGGGGAGCAATCAGTCAGTACAACCGGTTTCTCGCCGATCATCGGTCCCTTTTCTTGGACGCTGTGAACGTCGCACCTTACATAGTTCTCCTACCTGACAATCTTCAGACGGGTTTCGCTTGGAGAGACAGCGTCCCCCGCCTCGATTTCCTGGCCAGGAACAGTTTATTGTACGACCTCAAACTGGCAAGCCGCGTTACGAGCAATGATCTCGCGCGCTATCAAGGCGTGATTGTTCCTTCCTATGCATCCCTCTCGGCCGAACAGAAGGCGATGATCCACGAGTACAAAGCAGCGGGAAGGAAGGTTTACATGTTTGCCGAAAGGTCTGAAACAGAGGGTTTGGACGCAGAAATCTACTCCCCGGAAGCCGAAATCAGTTCGGCGGGAAGCGAAGCAATGGAAGGGCAAGTTCGAGCCGAGGTCAGAGCGCTCGCCCCCAACGCAACCCGTGTCGAGATTGAAACGGCCGGGCATGTGTTGGCCAACGTAACTTCCGTGCAGAGCGGCAATGTGCTTGCCGTGCACCTGCTCAATTACGATCCGACCCCTTCCGGCGGACTAGAGCTCAGATTGGCCTTGGGGAAAGATTTCCAAAAACTCACCGGTCATAAGCCGACTTTGATTTCCCCTGATGCTAAACCTCCTGTAATCGAAAAACAAGAGAAGGGTTCGATGCTTCAAATTGCTTTGCCTTCTCTGGATGTGTATTCAGTGTTGGTATTGCAGTAAGGAGCGGCTCTGCCGCCAAGATTACCCCGACCTACCGAATTGGTGAGTGCAGAGATCTTAACATGGATTCTCGAAGGGGCTATCGCGCCCGGTCTGCATCCCGTTTCGGGAGTCTGACCCAACACACGAAGAGCTTAAGCGCTGGAAATTCTTAGCCAAACATAAGCGAGCGAGGAACAATTATGAAATCCAAACTTCTGTTGGTACTGGCAATCCTATTATCCGCGACACTCGTGCGGGCTCAGACGGATGCCGCGGTCATTGAGCCCATCCTTGCGCAGCAGCTTCAGTCCCCGCAAGTGGTGACCTTCCAGTTACAACAGTTCTTGGTAGGAAAAGTTCCGCAGCTTCCAGCCCCCGCGGGAGCTGAGCAATGGACCGCTCAGGCAGAGCGGATCCGCCGGCATTTGTTGGATGATGTCATCTTTCATGGGTGGCCGCGGGAGTGGGTCAATTCGCCGCCGCGATTCGAGGTTCTGAGTACCCTCCCCTCGGAAAAAGGGTACACACTGCACAGAGTTCGGTATGAAATAGTACCGGGATTTTACTGCACCGCGCTGTTGTATGAGCCGCAGCCCTTGCCGGGGCGCGTGCCGGCGGTCCTGAATGTCATGGGGCACTTCGGTGTCCGAGGCAACAAAGTCGAGTTTGAGCAGAAGCTGTGTATCAATCAAGCGCTGAAGGGAATGATCGCCCTCAATCCGGATTGGATTGGGATGGGCGAACTCAATCAGAAGGAGAATGAGCATTGGTTCGCCTCGCAGCTTGACCTGGTGGGTATGAACGGCGTGGGCCTTTTTTACCTCGCCATGCGTCGGGGACTCGATTTTCTCGCTGTGAGCCCCAATGTCGACCCCAACCGGATTGGCGTGACCGGGTTGTCCGGAGGTGGATGGCAAACCATCATACTCAGCAGCCTTGACCCACGGGTTGCGGTATCGGTTCCTGTCGCCGGCTATGTCACCCTGCAAGGCAGACTCGAGCGATTGCCGGGCGAGCCTGGAGATATCGAACAAAACCCAAGCGACTTTCTTGTGGGGCAGGATTATTCCACGCTGACCGCAATGCGAGCCCCTCGTCCCACTTTGCTGCTCAATAATGCTGAGGATGACTGCTGTTTTCGGGCTCCACTCGTGAAGCCCTACATATACGATCCCATCGTCCCCTTTTTCAAGTTTTATGGAAAGGAAGATGGGTTTCAGTTCTACCAGAGTACCTCGATTTCCGCCCACAACTACGGAATGGAAGACCGGCTTCAGGCCTACGCTTTCTTTGTGAAACACTTTCATCTGAGTGCGGGGAACGCCGAGGTTTCCGTTGGGGAAGACGTCAAGACTTACGACGAACTTCAGGGCGGGATTCCCCAGGACAACCTGACAATCCTCAGCCTGGCTCGCAAAATGGCGGGAGAGTTGAACCGCCCGCCTGTGCCCGCCAGTCAGTCTGAAAAGGCCGAATGGGCTACATCCCAACGGGCCAAGCTCCGCGACGTGGTGCGTTTCCGCCCCGTCACCGTTTCGCACGCCTTTCTCCTGGCAAATACCAATCATAACCAGGTGGAATCAGTCTCCTATCGCTGGGAAATGAGTAACGGGTTGAGTGCCACGGGGGTTTGGCTGAGAGAAACTCTGACAGCAGATTCTGCACCTTTGACAATCGTGTTGGACGACGGGGGCAAGCAGGCTGCCGCAAGGCAGTCATGGGGCCGCGTACCCGAGGTTGCCCACCGGATGGAACGAGGAGAACAGGCGCTGGTAATTGATCTGCTCTTCACAGGCGATAGTGCTCCCAGCCAGCCAACTCATCTGTTCGCCGAGATGCTTGCCGCAACAGGGGAACGCCCTCTCGGATTGGAGGCCGCTCAATTGACTAGCCTCACACACTGGGCACAAAACCAATGGTCTCCTTCTCGCATTCGTCTGGAGAGCACGGGCATCCGCAGCCAGGTTGCTTCACTTGTGGCATCAGCACTGGAGCCCCATCTGTTTTCCACGGTCGCGATTCACGACGGGATGCACAGTCTCAGCTACCTTATGGAGAAGCCAGTTACTTATTCAGAGGCGTCCGATCTGTACTGTTTGGACCTGTACAAATATTTCGACCTTGACCGCCTGGCGGCGGTTGCTGAGCCAACTACCGTAATCAATGACTCATATGTGGAACTGAAACCGGAAGGGCGATAACAAAAATATCCTAAGGTCAGGATATTTTAGTGGGGAGGAACCCATGATGACGCATTTTCGACGAAGTTGGTTGGTGTTTTGCGGATGGGTGTCTTGTATTGCCTTGATGGCACTGGGAGCAATCGCGGCACCTGCGGCCAAAACGGCTCACGTCGTGACGCCGGAGAAGGCTGCCCCCCAAGTGAAATTCGCCGTGACGGATCTCCGCCTAGCGCTCGAGAAGGCGGGTTGGAAGGTCAGCGTGGAGCCGCGTTCATCGCCGGCCGACGTGGAAATTGTGATTGGGGAGAAGGGTGATCCCAATGTCGCCAAGGCAAGCAATAATCGCCTCCCCGTACCCGACAAGGCCGAGTCCTATGCGGTCTCAACAGTTCCTAGCAAGCATGTAGTCGTCGTCGAGGGGAGTGATGCCACGGGCGCCATGTACGGCGTGCTGGACTTGGCGGAGCAAATTGGCGGGCAGAAAGAGGACGACTTTCTCAATAGTCTCAAACCCGTCACCAAATCACCGTACCTGGAAGTGCGCGGCGTCAACATGTTTTTGACTGTACAGGATATTGATAGCCCCGACGGGGCCTTCTGGTCCGATGATTATTGGGACACGTACCTGGGTATCATGGCTCGCAACCGTTACAACTTGCTCGATATCCACGGACCTTGCGACGCCGTGACCCTTACTTTCCCCAACGGTTTTTCCTATTTCGTAAGCCTGCCGGATTTCGCGGAAGTGGGCGTGGGCCCCGAGCGCGCGGCCAAAAATATGGCCCGTTTTCGCGAGGTGATCCACATGGCCGCAGAGCGAGGAATCAAGGTGGGCTATATGAACTATGAAGCGTCGTCACCTATCGGCCCGTGGAAGACCCGGCGATTTGGGACGGACGAGCGCTGGACACGTGTGTCGCAGGAGTTTCTGACCGGCACGCGTCTGGAACAATACACGCGTGAGTCGGTGGATAGCTTCCTGAAACAGATTCCGGAGCTGTGGATGTTCGGCTTTCGCGTGGGAGAGTCCGGACAGCCCGAAGACTTCTACAAGAAAACCTACCTTGCGGCTCTGGCCCAGCTCCCACCCAGCCTGAAGGTTTACCTGCGGACGTGGATTGCCGACCCCCAGAAGGTCCGTGAGCTTGCCGCATCGATTAAAAACCCTCTCTACATCGAGCCCAAATACAACGGTGAGCAACTCGGCCTGCCTTATCAGGCTGCCCTTGGCGGACGCCAGTATCCACCCAGCGGTTCTTACGAGAGTTACACGAATAACCCCAAGAACTACTCGATCCTCTGGCAGATTCGGGCCCACGGGACGCACCGAGTCTTCTATTGGGGCTCCCCAGATTTTGCGCGGCGCACCGTGCGCAGTTGCAAGTTTGGCGACGGCGTGGGGTTCGCGATGGAACCGATGGAAGCCTATCTGCCGGCCTCCGAATACCTTCACCACAATCCCAAGACTGACCACAGCTTCTATAAGTGGATGGTCGAGCGGGAATGGGTCTGGCATCTGGTCTGGGGACGTACGGCGTACGACCCCGACGTATCAGACGAGGTTTTCGTGAATGAATTCATCAATCACTTCGGGCCCCAGGCGGGACCGCTGGTCTTTAAGGCATTGACGGAGAGCAGCAAGGTCGTGCCGTTTGTCTATTCCTACCACAATGTGGGGTTAGACCACCAAGATTTCGCACCCGAATTCGAGACTGGTGACCACGCATTCGGCGCCCGGTCGCGCTTATGGCAGGGCACGCGGCTCGTTCCATACGGTGGCAATAATGACGACTTCCTGCGGGTGAACACCCTGGACCGCACGGCCATGGCCGCTCCGTCGACTTACGTGGACGATCGTTTGAAGGGGCTGGAGGGCGGCAAGATGAGCCCCTTCCAGGCGGCCGATTACCTTGATGCGGCAGCGAAGGACAGCGAAGAGGATATTGAGGAGGCCGCAAAGCTCAATCCGAGTTCTGCCAAGAATTTCGATTGTATTCGGCTGGATATCCACGCCGTGGCGTGGCTCGGCCGCTACTACCGCGACCGGATCCTTTCGGCGACTCACCTGGAGTTCTACTAGCGGACGTTCCACCATCCCGAGCTCACCCTAGCCCATGAATACTTGGAGCGGGCGGTGTCGGATTGGGACCGTCTTTCGGATGTGACCGAAGAGCACTTCGGTTTCGTGCCCGAGTACATTCGCATGGGAGTGAAGGATTTTCGCTGGCGCGACGAGGGCCGGAGCTTAGGGGTGGACCTGGACCAGATCAACAACCTGGAAGCCACTTTCCGTCAAATCCCTCAGGAGCAATGGTATCGCGGCATCATCGGTCATGTCCCGCCATCGAAGGCAAGGCCGGGGAAGCCTCTAAGGCTGACCGCGACGTTCGCTTCGGAAATCGGCCAAGGTCAGTACGGGTACGCGGATTCCTCAATGCATCTCTTCTATCGAAACTCCCATGACCTCGGGTACACCCAGGTTGAGCTTCGGCAGGATAACGAGTCCGAGCGGACTTGGACGGGCGAAATCCCAGCCGACAGGGTCGTTCCAGGATTTCTGGATTACTACTTTGAGGTCAACAGAGGCAGGTGGTACCACGGCTATGGTGGAACCCTCGAGTCGCGCCCGCCTTACCACATCCTGGTCAACAACAACGATTCGAAACCCATTCTGTCACACACACCACCAGCCGGACCGGTCCGTGGTGACTCCGTCACTTTAAGCGTCAACGTCCGGGCCCGCGCCAAGGTCATGACCGTCTACCTCTATTACAAACGCATGCCAGCTTACTTCGAGTGGGTAAGAATTGAAATGCAACCTGCGGGGGAAGGTCAGTTCAGCGCCCCCGTGCCGTTGACCCCGGAGGGTATTCTCTACTACTTCGAGGCTCTCGACGAAGATGGAAATGCAGCTAACTACCCGGATTTTCTCCAACGCACGCCGCACTTTGCGATTGATAGTTGGGCGCCATAGCACGTTGGATGATGACTGGAAAAGGAGGCCCGATGCCGAATCGACGTGAATTCATATTGGGGACAGCAGGGACAGGGATGGGGCTTTCCCAAGCTCGCCTCCCCGCCGAGTGGAAAGCCCTCACCGACCCGGAAACCGGACGCAAGATCAAGCAGTTGACCTCCGCGCCCGCCAATAGTTATCCACTCTACTATTTCAGCCCTTCCGTGACGGCTGACAGCCGGTATCTGGTCTTGCACAGCGAGCGCAGCGGCTGGGTGGAACTTTATCGGCTCGACCTCACCTCGGGCGACATCGTGCAACTTACCGATGGCCGCACCCGCGAGTCTGGCTGGGCCATCTGGTGCGAGCCGCACCTGCGCGGCATTTACAACCACCTCAGCGCACTGAATGTGGCCAAGCGTGAGGTGTATTACTTCCAGGACAGCCAGATTCGACGAGTGGATTTGGAAACCCTCACTGATACGTTGGTTCATGATATTTCCGGGCGGCTTCCCATCGGGCAAAGCATGTTCTCTCCCGATGGCCATCATTTCGCATTTATCCACGTCGAAGGCAAGTTGTTCCTGCAGGCATTTTCGGATCGCGAGGCGCTGGAGAACATGAAGCTATTCGGGCAGACCGGCCACCAGCAGTGGCGCAATTCTGTCCCCACGACCATCGGCGCGATTGACACCGAAACCGACAAATACTTCGACGTGATCCAGCTCCCGTACCACGTCCACCACGTTCTTTTCGCCGATAACAGCACCCTGCTGGTAAACCATATTCAGAATGCTAATGGGATGTGGATGGTCCGGCTCGACGGCACGGGGCTGCGCATACTGCGGCCGCCGGATCAGCATGGCTCACTTGTGCACCAAGTGGTCACCCAGCGCGGTATTTTCTACGAAGCGGCGGGTAGCGATAACGGCAAAAAGACCAACTGGCTTGGCCGTTACGATCTGGCCCATCACACGTTCGAAGAAGTGCCGCTGCCCGTCGACGGATATGTACATACAGGCTTTGACCCGGCGGGTCGTTTCCTGTTCTTCGAAAACCATGGGGAGACTCATGAACTGATGTCCCTGCACTTTCCTTTTCAGGCCGGCCGCACCTACCTTCGCAAACTGCGCACCATGGCGAAATATCCGCGGCCAGGGCAGCGCTACCACGCACACCCTTTTCTGTCGCCCGACCGCCGCTGGTTGATATACACCGAACCGATCAATGAAATCTCCCAGGTCTGTGCCTTGGACGTGCGGGACTTGGTTGACCTTGATGAATACTGGGAATTCCGGCCTTGAGCAATTGGAAAAGACTTTCCTGGCTCTGCACGCCAAGAACCTATCATTCAAGTATGCAAGGACGTTGGAAACCACTTTAAACTCCTGGCGCGAATCCACGGTCTCGCAAGCCGTACTCTGGGACGCACTGGAGCGGCACCATGTACCGAAAATGACGCGCTCCGGGCGCCATGCCGCTACTATCGATTTCTTTATGCAGGCTTCAGTACTTCTCCCAGTGCAGAACGTCTGAAAGGGGCCGCTTGCTCTTTGCCGGGCTCTCCGCTGGATAGCCAATGGGAATCACGCTCACCAACTTGTAGCCTTGAGGCACTCCCACCAAGCGACAGATTTCCGCAGCATACGGCTTCTTATCCCCGGCGACCCAGCACGAGCCCAAGCCATGGGCGCGGGCGGTCAATAGGATATTCTCCGAGGCAGCGCTGCCGTCTTCGAGGTAGTACTTCGTGTCCCTGCACAGGACGAGCACACACACTGGGGCGTCGGCAATGAACTTCCCAAAGTCGGTGGTGGTGGCAATTCTGCGCAACATCCCGGGCTCGGTAACAACGACGAATTCCCATGGCTGCAGGTTATTGGCCGTGGCCGCCAGACGCCCGCAATCGACGATGTCCTCGATGATCTTTCGAGGCACCGATTCACCCTTGTAGGTGCGGACAGAACGGCGTGTTTTCAAAACCTCAATCGCGTCCATAGCTATAGTCCCTTTCCGGCCGTCATGCAAACCCCTCATGCAAGCAGGGTTGCGACTCACCACGGCCCTCCCCTGGAGGGTGATAGCTCCACAGGGACCGGATCACGACCAAGCAATACCGCTGCGTCGGGAGTTTGTCAATCTGTCAAGATGTCGCACAGTGGTAGCGATGGCAAATCCGCTTTCCGGATTTGGCGTGGGGGTACCCCCGTGTCACCCCACCCTCCACCGTCCCATTCAGGCCTGAAACCGGGCGCTAACTCAGTCACGCTCCACCAGCGCATTGCAACGCCATTCGCGCAATCGCCCCCCGAGGCAACTAGTACTTTAGGGTGTTGCAATTGGTCGCGCACAGGAGTATGAAGGGAGTGTGCTTACGGGAAAGGAGGTATGACTGACTCCACCTGGAATGCATACGATGGTCAAATGACCACACCGCTCTTGCGGTGCGCACCGTTGGCAACGCCCCGCGGACGCTGCCACGGCGTAAACGAGAAACACATGAGACGGGGAGCCAGAAACGGTTCCCCGTTCTCGTTTTTGGCCCAAGAATCCCAGAAGCGAGGGACCGCAAAGGGCTAATCGAGACGCTTCCGCATAGTCAGATCCCTCTCGCAGCGTATTCGCATCCAATCCGGGTCAACCCTGGGATCGGCCTTCTCCGCGCATTTGAGGGGTTCGGCAATGTCAGGGCCTCAGATTCGAATGTTGAGGCTTATCGCTGCGGTGGAGGCGCCGCCTGGTACGTGGCCAAGATGTTCCCCCGCGAGGATACGAGCTTTGACGTGGGAGGGTTGGAGCACTTTGCTCGGTCGCCGGAAGCTCAACCTGCGTTGGTCCACTGAAAAACCGGGACTTGCTCGATATGCCCCTGCCAGCGGAAAGGCGAACACGTTAAGACCACAAAAGATCGGACAGCGTTTGCAGTCGGCAAGGACTTCAAAGAAAACGTCCTTCTCAAGGTATTCCATGCGGGTGTGGAGGTTGAGGGTGGGTATTTTGCGGAGCGCGGAGGAGATCGCTTCGTTGAGACCACACCCGTTCCCATTGACCAACTTCTGACGATTCGGCTAGCTCAAAAACTGGATCATGCTCCTGACAAGTCGCGGGGCGGTGAGCTGACAGCTCCTCGACCCCGAAGTTCACAATTGGGTCGGGCTTTTCACCGGGCTGACGCGGATGCCGGATGCGTAAACCCCGAGGGACGCTTCTGTCCTCGATCACATGCCACCGCTGAAACGGCTCAGCGGGAAAATTAAAGTGAAGATGTTGATAGTTCACGATACCTCCAGTTGTCTGGTATAGGCCCCAGACGGGCTTGGGATTTGTGTTCACGATTGGGATCTCCCCTCGGACGAGAGGAGAAAAGGTGGGCTTCCAGAATGCGGGGGCTAAAGCGAGGACCCCTTGCTCCTTGGAATAGCGCCAAGGCTTTCTGGACTTACAGGTAATTAGCTTTGCAGCCAGCGCAGAATGTGGGCGGACTGGGCGTCCTTGGTACGCTGGACGTCCTCACGTATCTTGCGCATGCTTTCTTGGAACTGCCCTTCGAGAGATGGTGGTGGCAGTCGAGCAGCCCGCTCCATGGCGATCCGGCCGAGCATGTCGGCCAGCTCATTACGATTCTCCTTACGGGTTTCACGAGCGATCAAAGCACGTTCAGGTTGATACGTTCTCAAGGCACACCTCCGGTGTGGTTTGGGAAATTGAGTGAGTTGAATGGAGTCTTGACTACGGCAAGTTACGATCTAATGCGGCTGAGAATGCGGTTGAACGCTTACTTTGTGGTGCAACAGTCGGTCAGTTTGGTGCCAACTTTAACCAAGGTCTTCCCGTAGCTTTCTGCGTCAGGTCGCAGACGCAAGGCACGACGGTTGACCGGGTATAATTGATTGTGGCGGCCGCAGCCTTATCGGCTGTAGTGAGCCACCCGCCAAACAAGTTTGTGAACAAACGATTTGTATCCATGTGTCCTCCAGGACAGCCCCAGCGGGATCTCTCAACTGCAACGTCCACGTAGACCCCCCTGGGCTCGTTAGGAATTGCCAGGGGCCCCCTATTCATGCTCTACCTGGTGAATACAGTTGTTGACCAATCTGGCCTTCGCGCGATACACACTTTCCTCACCCCTCAGCCAGGGGAGATCGGGTTTTGGGAGCGAAAGGACGATTTGGTCAGGTTTTGAGTACGAGTTGGGCCTCGCGTGCGGATTTGCGTTACGTGGGTGTGGACGGGATTGTATGGGGCGTGCGGAATGCCGGTTAGATGTAGGGTTTTACCGACGGTGGGAGGTTAGAGAAGATGAGAAATGGAGAGTCAACTACTTCGGCATGGTGGATTGGGAGTTTTTCTTCGGAGTCATCATCGTGTGCTGGCTGCAGATTTACACCTCGGCATTAATTGATAGGGTGAAATAATGGGGGATTGAGGTGAGGATAGGACAAGATGGTTTCTTGCGCGCCTCTCGGCCTGCACGCTTGGCGAGGGGTTTTCACTGGCTAGGGCGGAGAGCGGACAAACCACCGCTTTTCACGCTAACAGGTCGCTAACAAAATGAGGTAAAACCATGCAAAACGGTCAAAAGGTGGAAGTGCCCCTGCCCGTGTTTTTAATGAGTTAGAGCGGGTGATTCGGCCCTGGCTTGGTTTAGCAAACCGCCGCCTTAAGCCACTCGGCCACCTCTCCGTTATTTTGTTTCAATAGCTTACGAAGTTGGCTCCTCCCTGTCAAGCTGCACGGCGTGCCAGCTATTGATTTTCCTCCCGAATTCGGCGTAAACTTATATAAGACTCAGGCCCGGAACAACAGCAATTGGCGTGGAGGACACGATGCTTAGAGTCCTCAGAGCATACGCACTCGCAGCCTTCAGTGTCGCCCTAGCGTTACTCTTGACGCTCCACATTACTCCCCTGCACGAGCAGTTCAGGTTTCTCCTGTTCGCCCTCGCCGTCGTGGTCAGCGCCACCGGGGGAATCTGGCCGGGAGTGTTTGCGACGCTGCTCAGTGCCGCAGTGGCAGATTACTTCTTAATTCCGCCCACGCACTCGTTGGCGATTTCCTCTTCCGGAGACCTGGTCCGCTTGCTTCTGTTCTGCGGTGTGGGCTTGGTGATCACATGGATTACCGACCGCTTTCAGCATACAGAGGAGACGATTCGGGCCACCGCGGCGATCGTTGAATCCTCGGCGGAGAGTATCATGCGCCAAGGCCTGGACAACACGATCCTGAGTTGGAACAAAGCTGCTGAATATATCTACGGTTACTCGGCGGAAGAGGCCATCGGCCGCTCTGTCTCGCTCATTGTTCCGCCCGATCGCATGCATGAACTGCAAGACCTGGTAGGGCGGGTCCACCTTGGGGGCTCGGTCCAGAGCTACGAAACGGTGCGCGTCCGAAAGGACGGCACGGAGATCGATATCGCACTGACGTTATCACCCGTTCCGGACCGGAAGGGAAGGATCGTGGGAGTCTCCAGCATCGCGCGGGATATCACCGAGCGCAAGCACGCGGAGGAGGCAATACGGCAATCGCACGCAAAACTGGAGCGACAGACGCACCAACTGCAGATTCTGGCGGAAATGGCCGAAATGCTCCAAGCAAGTTCTGTCCCCGAGGATGCCTACGCAGTTACCGCCCGCTTCGCACAAAAGCTCATTCCGGCATGCTCCGGCGCCCTGTTTGTGCACTCCGCCTCCCGAGCCAACTTGGAGGTCGTCCTGAGATGGGGAGAACGGCAACCGAATGAGCCTGATTTCCTGGCCGCCGAGGAGTGCTGGGGGCTTCGAAGGGGGCGTATGCACTTGGTGGAGAATTCCTACACCGGCTTGCTCTGCCGCCATTTGCCCGAGCCTCCGCCCGACTGCTACCTTTGTGCCCCGATGATTGCCCTCGGCGAGACCCTTGGCCTGCTGCATTTGCGGATGAGCCGGTCCGATCGTGCCGCGGCGGAAGCAGCGCTCCCGGGGTCGCTGGATCTAAATTGGCCGGTCAGGCCCATGGCGGAACGCTTGGCCTTGACGCTGGCGGATATGAAGTTGCGGGAAGCCCTGCGTACACAGTCCATCTGCGACCCACTCACCGGCTGGTATAACCGCCGCCACATGCTAGATACCCTGGAGCGTGATATTCGCCGGTCAGCACGAACCATGCGTCCCCTGTCGCTCCTTATGCTCGACATCGACAACTTCAAAGAATTTAATGACTCCTTTGGACACGAAGCTGGTGATGTGGCCTTGCAGAATCTGTGCCAAATACTGAAGGCGCTGATCCGAAGCGAAGATGTCGCTTGCCGTTACGGGGGAGATGAGTTTGTGATCATCCTCCCCGACTCTTCTGCGGAGCTTACTGCGCAGCGGGCGGGGGACATGCGGATCGCCGTCGGACGTGCGGAAGTGCAAAACCAAGGCCATTTGTTGAAGCCGATGAGGTTGTCGTTTGGCATTGCCACCTACCCCACAGATGGCATCACCTCCCACGAACTGCTGCGGGCTGCTGATTCTGCACTCTTCCGCGCCAAAAGCGAGGGCCGTGATCGAGTGCGGTTGTCTGGAAAGGTCCCTGCGCCGACCACTAGGAAATGATACAGGAGCAACCCCGTCGTTGCTGCGACGCGTTCCCTCCGGAGATACCCACCCTAATTGCCAAGTTGCTTGAATCCCCTTCCTCGCCGCATTACACTCCGTGTGGATGACCAGCAAATTCGAGGTTTCCCAAACAATCCCATGAAAAATGATGTTTCCAACTCCAGCGCACGCTTGCCGGCGACGGCAATCGACCGCCGGCGATTCCTGCAATCTGCCCTCGGTGCAGGCTTGGCCGTCTCTGCAACCAGCCGCGCGCAAATGAAGCCCTTGCTATCACCCAAAGCTTTGATTCGCGTAGGACTGATTGGCCGCGATGGCCATCGCGAGATTCTCCTCAGCAGCATTCCCAAGCTCTCCCGCGTTCAGTGGACTGCCTACGCCAAGGGAGAACCCGGCGAAGACATCTCGTGGGTGCAAAAGCAATTTCCGGGCAGCAGCCAAACTCGCGTTTACGAAAACTATCACGACATGCTGGAAAAAGAGCAACTCGACGTCGTGGGAGTTTGCCTGCCCTTCTACCAGAATGCCGAGGCCTCCATCCAGGCGGCCCGCAGGGGAATCCACGTGCTTTCGGAAAAGCCTGCGGCCATCACTCTGCCGGACCTCGCCCGGCTGGAGAGCGAAATCCGGCAGAGTGGTGTTCGATATAGCATCGTGCTGGCCATGCGCGCGCTGCCCATCTTCCAGGCCGCCCGCCAGGCTGTCCAACAGGGAGTCATTGGCGAACCGATTCTGCTCTCCAGC
>JBEKNU010000166.1:0-16380 GCA_049522495.1 Terriglobia bacterium | reverse complement strand
CCTGCCACAGACGCGCCGTGAGATCCAACGCCTGTTGTTTACCTGGACCGGCGAGTGTGCATATTGTGGCAGCATAATTCGCAAACGAAACCGTCCACCTTAACTTAACGTAGTAGTACTAGTGCCTACTGCTCTACCGAATCCCATAAAAGAAATACCCCGGCCCCACGCGCATGTGGTGAATCAGCGCATCCGGGGCGACGGCGGCGAGGAGGAGCCCGCCGACCGCCTGCACCAGCGCCAGGGGCCAGATGTTGCGATGGCGGGCGAACACTTCCGCAAAAATGAACCCGGCAACCAGGGTGGCGACCATCAAGATGAGGTTGGGAATGTGGCTGGCGCTGAACATGATCCCGATGAAAGCGGAGCTCACATGGCGGTTCCGAATGACCTGCATCAAACGGTTATTGAAGTAAGACTGGGTCAGGTATTGCTGAAATGCGCACCATGCGCCATAGCCGAGCAGAGAAACCAGGGATTGCCAGGTCGGGTGCAGAAGCGCTAACCGGTGGTGCACAAACCCGTAAACGAGCATCGGAAGGTACAGGAGAATGGCCAACGGCAACACCCACTGCGCGCTGGCTCGGAGGCCGGTCCAACCTAATCCAAGACCGCGCAGGGTGTGGTGATGCCAGACGTGACTTACCAGAATCAAAGCCCAGAGAGGCACCCAAGCATAAGGGATGGTATGTTGCCAACGCCAGATATAAGCGAGAATGCCGGCAAAGATCAGCGCGACTTCAAATGCGATTGCGATGGCAAGGGGGCCGCGAGTTATGCCCCCGTCTTCCCTTTCTGCCACGGCGGCGCCCTGACTCATGAATGTTCGCTTCGCTTTCGAAAAGGGAACACATACCGGAAGGTGAGGTAAAGAACCAGAGCGAGGACGATCCCCACGCACTCCAGAACCGCCATGCGCAAGAAGCGGCTTGCGGGCAAGCCCAGCCGAGCGCGCAGCCCAATCCACATGCAATCGTCGTATACGTAAGGAGCTACCCGGCAATCGCGTGTGGCCAGGTCGGCGGCGTGTAAAACCAGGCCCACGACGGCGACTCCTAAAATGATGCGCAAGGCTTTTTGCATGGTTTCCAGTTAATCAAAAGCAAATTGTACTCATCTGCCAGCCGTAACCCAAGAGGGATTTCACCACAGGGATCACAGCGCGGCCCCTGGCTGCAACCAAACTACGCCCCGGGGGAGTTGCTATCTGACTGGCTTGCGCCGTCGGCTTTTCTCTGTGGTCTCTGTGCGCTCTGCGGTGAGACTTTTCACCGCATGGGCGCGGGTTCCATCTTGGGCGTAAACACGTGCACCGCGATCAGCGCAACCACATAAACGCTCCCCGCCACAACGAACATGGGAAGATAGAAACTGGGATTGCGCTCCAGAACGCGCCCGGTTAATTCCGAAGTCACCACCGTACACATGCTGCCCAGGAAGCCTCCAATGCCCACCACGGAGGCGACGGCGCGGCTGGGGAAAAGGTCAGAAGCCAGCGTGAAGAGGTTGGTGGAGAAACCCTGGTGTCCCGCCAGCGCCGTCCCGATCAGCAATACCGCCACCCAAGGGTTGCGCGCCTTGCTGGCAACGATCACCATCGGCGTCGCCGCCGCGCAAATCGCCATGGCGGCCTTGCGCGACCAGTTCACGCTCCAGCCCCGCTTGATGAGGCGGGAAGAAATGTAGCCGGCGATGATGGAGCCGATCCCGGTCAGCGCCCAAACGGTGGTCAGGTAAGGCATGATGGCCGTTCCCCGAATGTTGTGATTCTGCGCGAGGAATTTGGGAAGCCAATAAAGGCAGAAATAGAAAACCGGATCGGTGAGGATTTTGGGCACCGCGATCGCCCATGTTTGCCGGTATCCGAGCAATCTGATCCACGAAACCTTGGAAGGGCTTGCCGATTCCCTGCCCTCACGAATCAACTCGCCTTCCTGGGCGGTAAGGCGAGGGTGGACCTCCGGCCGCCGGTAGAGCGTCAACCAGCCGATGAGCGGGACCACCACCAACACGCCCGTCGCGATGAAAGTTCCCTGCCAGCCACATGCCGCATTAATCAGGGGAATGATGATTGGCGAGACGATGGCGCCCACCGTGACAGCGGCGTTCAGAATCCCCGTCGCCAGGGCGCTCTCGCGTTTGGGAAACCACTCCGCAATGGTCTTCATGGAGGCCGGGAAATAAGCGGCCTCCCCGACGCCCAGGAACAGGCGGGCCACCCCGAACCCCAGCGGCGTATGCACAAACGCATGGCTGATCTCGGCGGCCGACCACCAGACCATAGCAATGGAATAACTCAGCTTGGTCCCGATCCGGTCGCTGATCCAACCTGACACCATCATCATGGTGGCGTAGGAAATCTGGAATGCCATGACGATCCGGGCGTATCCAAGTTCGGACCAGCCAATCTGCCTCTGTAAATCGGGCGCGAGGATGCTGAGAACCTGGCGATCCACAAGGTTGATCACCGCCGCCAGGCACATCACGCCGCAGAGATACCAGCGTAAATGGCGGATCTTAAACGTCAGGGGTTGGAAGTTACCGCGAAGGTCCGGGTTCATCACCACTCCGGCGCTCAGGGTCTTAGCAGGCGAATCTTTCTTCCAGCTCCTCCATTGCCGAGGCAATTACTAATTTGTTTACAGGGTAGTTAAGGGGCCCCATCTCCGGGTTGGTGGCGGCCATATCCGCGATGCGCAGCACGAGCTCGCGATCGAAGGGCAGGTTCAGGCTTCGCAACGAGGGCTCCAAACCCAACTGGCGGAAGAAGGAAAGGACATCCTCAAATTCCTTCTTGGGGCACTTCTCCACACAAAGTTGCACAATGATTCCATAACCCACTTTCAAACCGTGCAGAACGCGATGGCTCTCCTCCATCAGGGTCAAGCCGTTGTGCAGGGAGTGGGCAATCGCCGTGAAGAGGGTTCCCTTGGCAAGGGTCTGAATCATTCCGGTCAGAAGGATCACGAGATCGAGAGTTTGGATCAACGCGTCGTCCACCCGGTGTTCCGCGTTCAGGCGCACCGCTTGGATGGCATGTTTTCGGTGGCCCTTGTAAAGCACTTCCGCCAGTTGAATGGCCACCGCGGTTTGAACGTCGGGATTCTGAACGCATGGCCATACCGAACGCCCCTCGTACCACTTGGCCAGGGAATCCAGGATGCCTGCCCGCAGGTAGATTCCCGGAGAATGGGTGATGATTCCCGGATCGACAAGGACAAGGCTGGGATTCCTGGGGTGCAGGCAGGCTCTTTGAAACTCTCCCCGGTCATTGTAAATAACCGACAACGCCGTGGTGGCCGCGCAAGTGGCGGCGATGGTGGGGATGCAAACCACCGGCAGGCTGAGGTCGGCAGCCGCCTGCTTGGCCGCATCTAAAGATTTCCCGCCGCCGACTCCGATGATAATGTTGGCTTTGAGATCCTGTGCCTTTCCTTTGATCCTGGCAACGTTGGCGGGGCTGGATTCACCCGTGAACAGGTGCTTGCGCCAAATGATGCCGCTTTTTTCGAGAGATTTTGTGAGCCGTTCTTCCGCCGCCGCCAGAGCGTTCTTTCCTCCGCTGATGAGCGCGCGATTGCCCCATGGGGCAACGCAGTCGCCGGCCTTGCGAAGAATTCCGGCGCGATTCATATATTGAGCAGGTCCCGTGCGCAGAAAGCGGAGGCGGGGATGCTTAGCTTTTTTGGCCATTTGCCTTCCTGTTTACATTATTGCCTCCCGGGCAGACGCGCAGCCCTGAAAGCATTCTTTTGAAATGTGCCAATTCGTTCGGTGGGCCTGATCCGTCTACTACGCTGTCTGGTTCGTACAGGAACCCCCAAACCTTGGGCGCACCCATCATACCTTAAACAGGGGAGAATTCGCGGCCTTGAGGGAAGTTGAGGTTTTTAGTGGCCCGAAGCAAGCTTGATTTGACCCGCCGCGTGGATGGCAATATCCACCGTATCGTTGACGCGCAGAAACAGCGTGCTGGGATTCTTCAACCCCCAGCTCACATAGGGGATGCTGAAATTCGTGTCGGCGGTCAACTGCTCTCCCGCCAGATGGGCCTGAATAACGAGGGTGAGCGGATGACCTGCCCCATGGAGTGTAAAGGTTCCCAGCACCTGGACTTTGAAATCCCCCTGCGGCTGAACTTGCCCCTGCACCTGCTCCGGTGTGAAGGTGATTTCAGGATATTGGGCGCTTTGCAGGACGTCCTTATGCATTTTGCGATCGCGTGCATGGCTGCCGCTGTCGCCGCTGGTGGCGTCAACCACCACCAGCCCACTGGCATGCCCTGTGGCGGGATCGAATTTGACCGTCCCACGTTTGAGTTTGAACATGCCGTGGACGGTGTGGAGGACATCGCCAAGAGTAAAGCTCACTTGGGTCTGAGCGGGATCGAGTTCCAGTACAGCTTCCTGCGCGACTGCCGGCGACGCTAGCGAGAAGGCAAGCAGCGCGAGGGCCAGGATGAAAAGATTTCTCCGCAAAGGGTTGAGTTTGGTCATGGCGATTGGGGGTCCGTAAATTGGATTCTTCAACTGGGGTTGGCGAGCAGCCTCCAGCCCAACCTGAAGATATTGCCGATACCGAAAGCCTGAGGAGAAAAGGTTCCGTCGTGAGCGGCCAGAAGCCGACCCATTAAGTGAGGCTCCTTGGCGAGCGCGTCGAAAGCCCGGCGCCGGAGCCAGGCGCGGTCCTCCATAGCGAGAAGCACCCGCGACATCAATTCCGGCGGGCGATTGATGCGCCGGTGCGCCACCTCGTACCGGCTAAGGTCATCGTGGGCCATCGCCTCGGCCAAAGCATTTGCTTGTTGGAAGGCCAGCCCCAGTCCCTCGCCGGTGAGCGAGTCCACCGAGCCGGACGCGTCACCCACCAAAGCGAAAGGCTCTCGGCAAACCTTGCGGATAATGCGCAGAGCTGAAATCGCGCCAAGGTCTTTGGTGACGGCCAGGCGCCCTTGCAATCGTCGAGTGATCTCTGGAAATTGGTGGAGAGCATCTTTCAGCCGAATTTGCGGCGAACCGGAGGTCACCACCAGGCAGATTTCCTCCGGGCTCACCGGAGTGACAACGATCTGGCATTGTCGCCCCCAATGAACTTCCACGAAGTCAGTCCACGGCGCGACGCGGAAATGCTGCCGGAACCCAAAGCGAGTTTCCTGCGGGCGTCCTCGATCCAAACCGGCCCACTTGCGCACCCGGGAGTTTTGCCCATCCGCGCCGATGATCCAGCGGCTTAGAACTTTGCGCGAGTCCAGCCAAACCTCACCCCGACCGATCCCCTGCACGCGCACCCCCCAAAGGGATTCCACGCCCGCTTCCGCCGCTCTCTCCACGAGGGCTTGGTGCAAGATGGTTCTGCGAATTCCCAGTCCATAACCGTGGGTAAAGGCCCCTTCCGCCACTCTCCCCTCGCTCAGGAAGCGAATACCGCGAAAGGGAACGGCCTGAGTGGGACCCAGCGCCACGCCCAGAGATTTCAACGTAGCGACCGTGTTGGGCATCAATCCTTCGCCGCAAGCCTTGTCAATCGGTGGTTGGGCAAGGTCCGCCAACACCACGCGCAGGCCGCGCGCGCGAACCGCAATCCCCGTGGCCAAGCCCGCGGGGCCGCCACCCACGATGAATACATCAGTTTTCAATATTTTGGAGCCCATTAATTCCAACGGAGAAGAACCAATTCCGAACAAAAACCCGGCCCCATCGCGGCGAGTACTGAGTAGGTTCCTGTCTCCGGGCGGCGCCGTTTGAAGACTTCTTCCAGTACTAGGAGCACGGAAGCTGAGGAAAGGTTGCCCACTTTGCGCAGGCACTCCCAGGAGGCATCCATTTCCTCCTTGGACAACCCGAGCGCCACGCCCGTTGCCTCTAGAATCTTGGGGCCGCCTGTGTGTAGGATCCACCGGCCGATATCTTTGCGGGCGAGCCCATGGTCCGCCAGGAAGGCGTCCACATCATGGCCCAGATGGTCAACAATCAGTTGCGGCAATTGCGGTGAAAGCACAATCTGGAAACCCTTTTCGGAAATATCCCAGCCCATGATGTGTTCGGTCTGCGGATAGAAGATGGATCGCGAATCCAGAATCTCCGCCCCCGGCTGATTCCTTTCCGAGCCCGTCACGATGGCCGCGGCGGCGCCATCTCCGAACAACGCCGAGGAAATCAGGTTGGCCATGGAAACGTCTTCCTTCTGGAGAGTCAGCGAGCAGAGCTCCACCGACAGCAGCGCGGCGACGTGATGGGGAAAAGCCCGCACGTAATCGGCAGCGCGCGCGATTCCGGCAGCTCCCGCCACGCAGCCTAAACCAAAAATGGGAATGCGCTTGATGCGGGGCGACATTCCCATGCGATTGACCAGGCGGGCGTCAAGCGAGGGGCTGGCGATGCCCGTAACCGAGACCACAAATAAGGCATCGACATCCTGGGGAGTAAGCCCCACGCCCGCCAAGGCCTGGCCGAGCGCCTGTTGGCCAAGATCCTGCGCACACTCAATCCAGGCATTGTTGGCCTGTCCCCAAGTCGTCATTTCGTAATAAGCGTCAATCGGCAACGCCAGAAAGCGGCCGTCGATTTCGGCGTGTGCATGCATCCTGTCTACTACGTCGGGGTTGTTGAGACGTCCATCCCAGTATTTCTTTAGCGCTGCACTGAGAACCGACTGCGGGTAATAATGTTTTGGGAAGGCGCTGCCCACACTCGCAATATTCATGTTTTCAATCTCACCCACGACTCCATGCCGGGGCACGCCATGGCGCACCCCTACTGGAGCCGCGAGAGTTCTCTCCTGTAAAGTTGATTCTTGGGAAATTCCTGGACCAAATTCTGGAGCAGCTCTTTGGCCTGATCGCGATTCTTGTCGCGCAGGGCGGCCACGGCAAGCAGCAGCCGCGCGAAGGGCAGCAGGAAGTGTCCTTTTGTGGCGGTCAGTTGCAATTTCCGGATACCCATTTCCTTATCAGTCTCCGCGCCATAGAGCTGGAGCAGCCAGCGCACCGGGGCGGGCTTCAAACCCAGGATATAGTTCTCAACGCCGATGGCCAGGTAGGCATCGTAGCAGGTGGGGTCAACCGCCAGCAGCTTCTCCGCCGCGAGGCCTGCGCGTTTGGTATAGGCAAGGGAGGCCAAGTCACGTTTTTCCACCAGCGCCAGGTAGTCGGATTCGAGGCCCAAATTCAGGACCGTGGCCAACAAGGCGTTGCGGTCTTTGGGGGAACGCTGAAGGGTGGCGTCCGCCAGTTTTTGACTTTGCGCGATGGCCCCATTGAACTCTTCCCGTACTGTCGGGTCGGGCAAGGGTTTCTCCCTTCCCTTAAATTTTTCGTTGTCCACAAATAACTCGGTCTGCAAAACACCCAGCCGGTTGAATTCGTCAAACAGGTAGGCCGCCCCGTCCGACGTAGGGCCGAAAGGGTCTTCGGGATGTGCCTTGACGTAAGTCTGAAAGGTATTGTGAGCGTCGCTAAACTCCAGGTTATACATCTGGCGAAAGCCCCGGTCCAAGGGCGCCGAGGGCCCCAGGGAGGCGCTGATCGGACTCAAGACTCCCTGCGCCAATGCCAGGAAAAGCAGATGAATGGTTGGTGAGCCCATAGGATACGAAGGCCGCGGGCTCTCGCTTCGGGTGGAATCGCCCGCGACCGTGACGCCTCATTAATCGAGCGTGTTTGTCTCTCTCAAATATTCACCACGCGCCGGGCCAGCCCCAGCGCCTCAGTCCAGAACGTGGTGGAGGCATGAATCGACTCCACGACCTCGGCCAGCTTGCTCACAAATTCGTCAACTTGGCCATCCGTAACCACCAGCGGCGGCGCCACCTTCAGCACTTGAAAGTTGTTGCCACACATCTGGGTGAGAATGCCCTTCTTACGGAAGAGGTTCATCACCAACATCTGCCCGAACATCCCGGGATGAATCCGCCGGAAAGTTTCATAGGAAGCCCGCAGCGCCCATTGCCGTGGCGCTTGGAACTCGACCCCGCAGAACAGGCCCAGGCCGCGCACTTCTTTCACCATTTCATAACCGGCGAGCACGTCTTGCAATCGCTGGCGCAAGTATTGGCCCATGGACAACGCACGAGCGCCAAGCCGCCCAGATTCCAACACCTCCAGCGTTGCCAGTCCGGCGCGCATCGCCAAGCTGTTTTCCGAAAAAGTGGAAGTGTGAATGATGGCGCGGTGGAGGGAGCTATAGACTGAATTGTAAATATCGTCGGTGGTCAAGACCGCGCCCACCGGCACCAGCCCGCCGCTCAGCGCTTTGGCGAGAATGACCATGTCCGGATCGAGGCCGAAATGCTGGGCGGCAAGGAACCGGCCCGTCCGGTACAGGCCCGTCTGAACTTCGTCCAGGATGAACAGGCTGCCGTGCTGACGGCAGAGCGCCTGGGCTCGCTGCAAGTACTGCGCATCGGGAATGCGGATGCCACCTTCGCCCTGGATCGTCTCCACGATGAAGGCGGCGCACTTCTTGGTGGCCAGCTCCGCTTCAAGACTCTCCACGTCCCCGAACGGAATCTGCTGGGCTTCCGGCAGAAGCGGGCCGAAACCTTTGCGCCAAAACGCGTTGCCCATCAAGGAAAGAGCCCCACACGTAAGCCCATGAAATGCCCCCTCGGCGAAAAGCAGGCCGACGCGCCCGGTGTGGGCGCGCGCGAATTTGATGGCGGCTTCCACCCCCTCGCTGCCGGAACTGGTGAAATGGGCTTTCTTCAGGCGTCCCCCGGCGCTTTCGCAGAGGCGCCAGGCAAGTTCGCCCGCAAGCTCGGGCACATGGCTCTGAAGCATTACCGGCCCGCTTCGGTCCAGTTCTTCCTTTAACGCAGCGATAATATGAGGATGGTTGTGTCCGGTGTTGTGAACGCAATACCCGGAGAGGAAATCCAGGACTCTCTTCCCATCCGGCTGAAAGAGTTCAGCGCCTTCGCAGTGAGCAAATGGCACGTTCATTTGCAACACGTCAAGCAACCGCACCCATTGCGGGTTTACCGAGTTGGCATAGAGTTTGTCGTTGGCTACGGTAGTTGGCATTGGCCCGACGCCTGCCCTTTCCGCTCGATGGGGTAACTGATTGGTCCGAAGATAGCCCTGTGGTCAGCTATAGGATGCCACAGTTCACCCCAAGGTTGGTAGAAATCCTTTACAGGCTCACAAATTGGAAGCAAGACACGCGAAGCGTGGCGATTGCCATTCGAAAAGGACTTCAGGCAGAGGGTTTAGGAAAAAATCTCGCCGCGCATTTTTAGGGCTTTTTTGCCATCCGAAGAGAGGCCACCTCACTAGGGGTAAGCACCCTCCACTTCCCCACTTGCAATCCCTCCAGCGTCAGCGGCCCGATGCGCGTGCGAACCAGTTTCAAGACTTTAAACCCGACCGCCTCGACCATGCGCCGCACTTCGCGGTTTTTGCCTTCGGTCAAAACCACATCCAGCCAGGTGTACTTGCCGCGATCTTCCCGCCGCTGCACGCTGAGCGGATGCGCCCAGTCGCCGCGTTTCATTTCCACGCCGGCGCTTAGGCGAGCGATAACGTCATCGCTGAGTAAGGCATTGGTCTTCACCAGGTAGGTTTTTGGGATTCCGGATTCCGGATTCGCGATGAAGTCGGCGAAGGCCGTGTCGTTGGTGACCAGAAGAAGACCGGAAGTATCTTTATCCAGCCTGCCGACGGGCGCCACCCACTTGTTCTCCTCCCCCAGGTATTTGTAAATCGTCTCGCGGCCGGCGGGGTCGCCGTGGCTGGTAATCACGCCCTTGGGTTTGTAGAAGAGCAGGTAGCGTTTGCGCGCGGGCTTCAGGCGCTGGCCGTCCAATTGCAAGGTGTCGCGCCCCGGGCTGACCCAAACGTCCGGGTCACGCACCGTGCGGCCGTTGACCTTCATCCGTCCCGCCACAATCGCCTCGCGCGCCATCGTGCGCGAAGCGAGGCCAAAGCGCGAAAGCACCCGGTCGAGGGTCATGGTGGGTTTGGTGGGCATAGGAAAGAACAAGTCAAAAGGCAAAACGCAAAAGTCAAAGGTCAAAAGTTAAAACCCACCGAGCACCACCTCTTCCTTTTTACTTTTGACTCTTGCGTTTTGCCTTTTGACTTTTGCCTTTTAGGTAATTTCAAACATCTGCCCCACGCCCTGCTCCTCCGCCGCTTCCAGCACCAGGTGCGCGGCGACCGCATCTTGAACGGCGACGCCCACGGACTTGTACAAAGTGACCTGTTCGGCGGAGGTGCGGCCGGGTTTGGCGCCGGAAATCAGCTCGCCAATTTCGGCGTGGATATGGTCCGCGCTCATCAGCCCATCGCGAATCGGCCATTTCAAATCGTTCGTGCCGCCGGCATTGGGCGCGATGGCGGCCTCACGCGTCTCAACCACCACCAGCGATTTCAATACAGCCTCGGCATCGACCTCACGCCCGTCGGCACTCAAACCGACGGAGGTCACATGCGTGCCGGGCTGAAGCCACGCGCCCTTCACCACTGGCTCCGCCGCATGCGTCGCGGCACAAATGATGTCCGCGCCGGCAAAGGTCTGCTCCACTGCCTCACACGTGAAGGCTTTGATCCCCTGCTCCTGGGTAATTTCCGCCGCCAGCCGGGCGGCTTTCTGCGGGTTGCGGCCCACCACCCGAATTTCCCGGATGGGCCGAACGCGCGGGATCGCCGTGGCGTGGGCGCGTGCCTGCACACCGGTTCCCAGAACCAGCAAAACGTGTGAATCCTCGCGCGCCAAAAGCCGTGCGGACAGAGCGGAGCCCGCCGCGGTTCGCGCCGCCGTAATGAAGGTTCCGTCCATGAGTGCGCGCGGCGAGCCCGTCTCGGCGTCGAAGACCAGAATCACAGCTTGGTGGCTGGGCACGCCATGCGCTTCGTTCTCGGGAAAAACGCTCACCAGCTTCGCGGAAAGCGTGCGCGTTGAACCTAAATAGACCGGCATCGCGGCCAGCAACCCCTGCCGCTCGCGAACCAGCGTCAGATTGCGTGCAGGCATGGAAATGCGTCCCGCGCTCAGCTCGGCCATGGCCGGGCCCAGCGCCTCGACCAACCGATTGAGATCGAGCAGGCGTTCTACTTCATGGCGGTTCAGAAGCAGCATGAGTCAAGAGTTGAAAGTCGATTGGCAAAAGTTAAAAGTTGAAAGTTAAGAGTTGAGAGTTGAAAGTAAAACAACGCGGAGCGCCCTCTAGGCTTTTGATTTTTGACTTTTAACTTTCAACTTTTGACTTTCAACTTGGTCCTCGACTTTCGACTTTCAACTTTCCAGTAAGGAAACCTCATCGAGCTCAATGAAATTCTGGACCATGGGCACCGTGGATCGGTCCATTTCCTGCATGGAGCCGAAAAAAGCCACGCGGCCGTCCACCAGGAACACCACGCGGTCCGCAAGCTTGCGCGCCAGTTTCACATCGTGTGTCACCACGATCGAGGTCAGACCCGTTTTCTGCTTAACCTTCAGGATCAGGTCGCTGAGGGTCTGCGCCATCAGCGGGTCCACCATGGTGGTGGGCTCATCGTAAAGAATGCACTCGGGCTCCGCCGCCAGCGCGCGCGCCATCGCTACGGCGCGTTTCATGCCGGTGCTCAGGTCAGAGGGCGCCAGATCCCCCATGCCTTCCAGTTCCACGTCTTTGAGCAGGTTGTCAACGCGCTGCTGGATTTCGTCCTCGCTCACCGCCAACCCACGCAGGGCGCGCTCGCGCAAAGGATAAGCAACATTTTCACCTACCGTGAGGGAATCGAAAAGCGCGCCGGATTGAAAGACCATGGTCACGCGCCGCCGGACGTCCATCAGTTCTTCTTCGCTCAGGACGGAAACGTCGCGGCCCACCACCAACACCTGCCCCGCGTCCGGCTTCAGAAAACCCAGAATGTGCTTGAGCGTTACGCTCTTGCCCACGCCGCTGCGCCCCAAGATGGCCACCATCTCGCCGCGCCGCACGTCGAAGGTCACGTCGTCTAGCACGGGTTGTTCATCAAACGCCTTGTAGACGTGGCGGAACTCGATGTAGGGGTTCTCCGATGGCCGGGATTTCGGTTCGTCCGTCATACGAGACAATTATGAATTATGAATTCGGAATTATGAAGCGCGAAAACCTGTCTGTGTCGTCTCCTCACGTCAGAAGAATAGGCATCCAGGATTCAGAATGAGGGGTTAGTAGCGCCACAGGAAGTAGATCGTCATCCCCGTGCCAACGCCGATGACCGTGGCGCGCACCCAGCGGGGGTCGAGCTTCTGCGCATAGTGGGCGCCACCGTATCCTCCCGCCACGGCCCCCACGATCATCAGAATCCCCTGCGGCCACACCACTTGCTTCGCGACGATGAAGGTCACCACCGCCGCGCCGTTGATGGCGGTGCCCAGCAGCGCTTTCAGGCCATTCATGGCGTGGATATCTTCGATATGGATCATCTCCAACATCGCCAGCATCAGGATGCCCATGCCCCCGCCAAAGAAGCCCCCATAAAGGGCAATGAAAAATTGCACCAAGGTGAGGCCGGCGAGGGTGGGCCAGGAAGGAGGCCCTGTCCGTTTGACCACCTGGCCGAGCTTCTGGGTCAGGCGCTTGCCAAACGCGAAAAGGAAGGTGGCAATTCCGAACAGGTACGGAACCAGGTGCATGAAAGTAGCCTGCGGCGTGTGCAGAAGCACCACGGCGCCCGCCACTCCGCCGACGATGCTGATGGTAATCAGCGGGACCATGACGCGCGCGGACTTCGGCAGGCGTTGCCAATAGGAGAAGACGCTCGCCACCGACCCCGGCCAGACCGCTACGGTGTTGGTGGCATTGGCGGGAATGGGAGGCACTCCGGTAAAAATAAGTGCGGGAAAGGAGAAGAAACTGCCGCCCCCGGCGACAGAATTCATGGCGCCGGCCAGTACCGCGGCCACAAAAAGCAGGATCCCGTGAGAGAGAGTCATCATTCGAAATTCGAAACTCGAAACTCGAAATTCGATGTCTCGTTTGCGAGTTTCGAATTTCGAACTTCGAGTTTCGGCTAAGGTTCTGCCGCCTCCCGGGTGCGGGTCAAGCCGGTCAGTAGGAATTTACCATCACTGGAAAAAACCGGGTGATAAACATTGCGGTGATCCGTCTTGGTCAAAACGAATAAGTGTTCGTCCGGTGAGCCCGCGGGAGGCTCCGGCGCCTGGAACACCTCATCTTGAAGAAACTCCGGCCAATTGTCCTGGATGAATTGGCGGAACGCATCCAGCGTAGGTGAATCCGCCTTCAGGAATTTTGCCGGAACCACCAACGCATAGGCCGAACGGTAATCGTGCAGATGAAGCGCCGAAATAAAGCGATAAACCGTGTAATCCTGGTCAGAAGAATATTTTGTTTTCGCCGGAATGAAGGCCTTCCCGTCCCAATGGTAAACCGCGCGCGCCTTGAAGCCGCGATGGCCCCGCGGCTCGAATTGCAGGAACCCCGGGTCAGCTCGGCCGGCCACGATCATTTCTGCCGGCGCATCCGCATGGTCCTGGAAATTCACGCGGCCCTGGAGAAGAGGTTCGTACTGGCTGTCGTCCGCCTGCGCATCCCACAGCAGCGTCGCCGCGTGGTCCTTGACCTGGAATATGGCAGGATAGGCGGTTTGGGAGTCGCCCTCGTGGATCACCACGGCCAAGCCGCGCCCCACCGGCGGGCCCAAATTGATCACGAGGGGAATGAAGTTCTCGACTCCGGTGAGCAGGCGCGTGGCCTTCCAGCGCGCGCCATCCCAGGACAGCAGGTATACACCCCAGAGGGGCCGCGAGTCGGGAGCGGGCGCCACCTCCGCCCCCACGATGATATCCGGGATAGCCCACTTCAAAAGCAATTCCGGCACGCCGTCCCCGTCCAAGTCGCCCACGGAGGCGAGCGTGTTGTATGGACCTCCGGGGGCAGTGGATTCGAGCCCTTCACCAATGTGCAGAGCCTTCGACAAGGCAGCGACATCCCGCGTTGTCACTCCCTGAATTGCCGCCGTGATCTGGGGCAGCAGGGCATCTGGCGCTGTTTGCGTGGCTGGAGTCTCAGCCAGGGGTGGTTCCTTGCCCTCTTCCTGTGCGAAAGCCGTGGCCGCCATCATCACGAGGCAGGCTAGCAAAGCCAACCCCCACAGCCTGAAGGCACGGGCAGATTGGAGGCACGGAGGGCGATGATGATTACCTTGGAATTTCATCTTGACAAGGCATTATACGGTATCACGCCGGGTTCCTGCTACTCAGAACAAATTTGATATGTTATGAACCTGTTCAGGACTGGCAGGGGAGGCTACGCGCCGACCCGAAATTATTGCTAACTATAGCATTTTCATTATGTTACAACAAAACAAGGGAAATGACGAGGTCTCAAATTGGAGAATTGGCACTCGACAGCAGCGAGTGCTAATTCACTGATTCCAGGCCGAATTCAGTGCTTGACAGGCGAGCCCGCATAGAATACATTAGCAGTCGCAAGAGGCGAGTGCTAAGCGTCACGAGTCCAATCGCGGCGTGGCACGAGAAACCATCCTTCAAGGCCTAATTGCGCTAGCCCGAGGGGGCCTCCGGGCGGGGGCAGAAGCCGCCCAATTCGGGGGTTCCGGCCTCGAGCTAATCTGAGGAGGAAAGGAGACTCAATCATGACGGTAAGACCTCTTCATGACCGACTGATAGTGAAGCGGATCGAAGAAAAGGAAACGATTAAGGGCGGGATCATTATCCCCGACTCGGCGAAAGAGAAGCCGCAGGAGGGTGAGGTGATTGCTGCCGGCAACGGAAAGAAGACGGAAGAAGGGAAGATCATACCCCTGGACGTAAAGGCGGGAGATCGCATCCTGTTCGGCAAATACTCCGGCACGGAGATCAAGGTGGACAACAACGAGTACTTGATCCTGCGCGAAGACGAAGTGCTGGGAGTTATCGAGAGCGCGAAAGCGGCAGCGGGCAAGAAGTAAGCGCGGCCGTGGGATCAATGCGGCGAATCGCTCCGGAAAGCGCGGGGCAGGCTGCGGAGGCAAATTCGAACTCATCAACTCCGCCATCCCGAGGCAGCAAATCGGGAGGGGAGGAAAGGAACTGGAGGGAGGTAAGATGGCAAACGCAAAACAGATTATACACGGCGAAGAAAGCCGCCAAGCGATTCTGCGAGGTGTGAATAAGCTGGCGAACGCTGTGAAAGTGACGTTGGGTCCCAAGGGCCGCAATGTGGTTCTGGACAAGAAATTCGGTTCCCCCACCATCACCAAGGACGGCGTGACCGTGGCGAAGGAAATCGAACTGAAGGATCCCCTGGAAAACATGGGCGCCCAGATGGTGCGGGAAGTGGCTTCCAAGACCTCGGACGTGGCCGGTGACGGCACCACCACGGCGACGGTTCTGGCGCAGTCGATTTACCGCGAGGGCGTGAAGACGGTGGCCGCGGGCGCTAATCCCATGGCCATCAAGCGCGGCATCGAGATGGCCGTGCGCGCCGTCTGTGGTTACGACGAAACCCAGAAGGACGGCTCGAAAAAGCACGTCAAGGGCGAGCTGGAGAAGCTCTCCAAGCCCGTTGAGGGCGCCATGATCGCGCAAGTCGGCGCGGTTTCCGCCAACAACGACTCGGCCATCGGCACCATCATTGCCGAAGCCATGAAGAAGGTCGGCAAGGACGGCGTCATCACCGTCGAGGAAGCGAAGACGATGGAGACCACTCTGGAGGTCGTCGAGGGCATGCAGTTTGACCGCGGCTACCTTTCACCCTACTTCGTCACCGACCCCGAGCGCATGGAGTGCGTGCTGGAAAACGCGCTGGTGCTGATTCACGAGAAGAAGATCAGCTCCATGAAGGATCTGCTCCCCCTGCTCGAGCAGATCGCCAAGTCGGGCAAGCCCCTGTTGATCATCGCCGAGGAAGTCGAGGGCGAAGCCCTGGCGACCCTGGTGGTGAACAAGCTGCGCGGAACCTTGCAGGTCGCCGCGGTGAAGGCGCCGGGCTTCGGCGATCGCCGCAAGGCGATGCTGGAGGATATCGCCACCCTCACTGGCGGCAAAGCCATCACGGAAGATCTGGGCATCAAGCTGGAGAACGTCAAGCTGGATGACCTGGGCCGCGCCAAGAAGATCACCATCGACAAGGACAACACCACCATCGTGGAAGGCGGCGGCAAGTCGAGCGAAATCGAAGGGCGGGTCAAGCAGATCCGCACCCAGATCGATGAGACTACTTCCGACTACGATCGCGAGAAGCTTCAAGAACGGCTCGCCAAGCTGGTGGGCGGCGTCGCCCAGATCAAGGTGGGCGCGGCAACCGAGATCGAGATGAAGGAAAAGAAAGCTCGCGTCGAGGACGCCATGCACGCCACCAAGGCGGCGGTCGAGGAAGGCATCGTTCCGGGCGGAGGAGTGGCAATGGTCCGCAGCATTCCCGCGCTCGACAAACTCAAGGCCAGCGGCG
>JBEKNU010000165.1:0-16474 GCA_049522495.1 Terriglobia bacterium | reverse complement strand
CCCCCGCGTTTTTCGCTGCACCGCCCCCCTAAATAAGCTAACTACCTTTTTTTCAATGACATAGATTTTTTCTAGATTTTGGCTATTTATCGCTAACCCCTTTCTTTTGCGGAACATCGCGAGAGACCGCGACATCTTCAGACCCTCCATTTTCGATTTTGTCCAATCGTCCCTCGTCAATCGAAAATCGAAAATCCTGCTGACGCCCCTGGCGTTTCATCCTCACGGGCAGGTTCGGAAGTCGCGACTTTGGCAGAAACTGGAACCTTCCTTCCTCTGCGTATGGTCGTCCTGGGAAGGCCGACGCCGAAATTCTCGCCCGCGGACTGCGTAGGTTGGATGGGTTGGGATTGAGGAAGGAGGGAAACATGCGCATGACAACACCCCACTGTAACAACCCTTTAGTGTATCTGGCTACGCTATGGATGTCAAGAAAAATCTACAAGGGTTAGAGGCTACAAAATGTCAGGGGCAAAAGCGTTGAAAGTCGAAAGTTGAAAGTCAAAGGTCCAAAGCGGGGGTTGATTCCGCCCAAGAGGGGAAGCGCTGCGGCTAACTATTCAGAGCGTGTATTGGGCCGCCGATGAGAACGCGAGGATTTGAAACTGAACTCGCCCGACCTTAAATCCATGTCCCAGCCAAGCTAGCTTTTCGCTTGGAGGGCCAAGAAGACGGAGGCGACCGGCAGGAAAGTTCATAAGTGGCGTTATAATATGAACGTACCCTGTCGCAAGCATGGGGGTGCCTGGTTCTGTGATCGTGGGCAGGCGGCGAAGGCGGCTCGGCCTGAACCGGAGTTAGGCCGTTGACAAACTATGCCTGAGATTTCTCGATTCCTCGGTATCGTGATCGGCATATTTTATAGCGAGCACGGGGTCGCGCATTTTCATGCGGTTTACGGCGAGCACGAAATCTCGGTCGAGGTGGAATCAGGTACGATTCACGGTGAATTCCCAGCAAGAGCCTTGCGGCTCGTGCTGGAATGGGCCAGCCTACACAAACAGGAATTGCTCGAAAACTGGCAACTGGCGAGGCAGGGGCAACCCCTCAAGCGCATTGCCCCATTGGAGTGAGGATCATGGACTATCACATTGTCGAGGCACGCTATGTGGCCGGCCACACGGTGTGGCTCCGCTTTCGCGACGGGGCGAGTGGCGAGATCGATCTGGCGCCAGCGCTTCGCGGTCCTGTCTTCGAACCGTTGCTCGATCCTAGGGTATTCAGGCAGTTCCAGGTTCATCCTGAGTTTCACACACTCGTCTGGCCGAATGGGGCCGATTTCGCGCCCGAGTTCCTGCGCGATAATGTGCGCGTTACGGTATAACTGCGAGGATGATTCTTTATGCCCGACACAAAACCTTATCTCGACCGTATCCGCTCTTATGCCGCGGGTAAAGATCCGCTGATAATGCAACGGGAGACTCCTGAGGTCCTCGCCCTGTTGATCGATGGAGTGCCGGATGACCGGCTCAAGCGCCGCCCGGAGCCGCAGAAATGGTCGATTGTGGAGATTGTTGCCCATCTTGCCGAAGATGAGTTGGTCACCAGTTGGCGCTACCGGCAGATGCTGGAGGCGCCCGGATGCGCGCTCGCCGGTTTCGACCAAAACGTGTGGCAGCAACTCGGGAAATACGGCGCTTGGCCGATGGATGAGGCGCTGGAAATGTTTCGCCTCCTGCGCAAAGCGAATCTACGCGTGCTCCAGGATCTCAGCCCGGAGCAGTGGCAAGCCTTCGGCGTCCATGCGGAACGCGGCAGGATGACCGTCCAGGAATTGGCAACCCACATGGCCGGGCACGACCTCAATCATGTCGAGCAAATTCGACGAATCCTGGGATAAACCGGGTGGGTCGCGAAGATTAGAGGGTTGTAGCCACGCTCAATTTACCTTTGATTGACCGTGGGTTCTCCTCGCCCCGAAAGGCCCATGGACAGGAAGGGTCGTCGCGGCGACTCCGTGGCCGCTAACAAGACGGAGGGAATCCGCATAAAGGGTCATATAGTGGCGTTATAATGCGAAGGTAGCCACCCTGCGGTGGTTCAGGCGCACCGCCCACAGCGGGAGTGCCACCGGCTGATTCACTCTGGCGTGGACCGACAGGAGGGAAGCAAGATGTCCAAGATTGATGAACTCAAGGCAGATATCGAGAGACTTCCCAGCGAGGAGGTTTCCGAGCTTTACCGGTGGCTGCCAGAAAAGGAGTGGGAGAGCTGGGACAAGGAAATTGAAGCGGACTCTCAGGCTGGAAGGCTCGACTTCCTGTTGCGTGAGGTCCACGCGGAGAAGGCCAAGTGGACTCTCAAGGACATGTAAATGCACCGCACCACCGCTCGTTTCTGGAACTGCCTTACGCGCCTGCCGGAACCCATCCAGCGAGTGGCCCACGAAAACTTCGGGCTCCTGAAAAAGAACCCAGCGCACCCTTCCCTGCATTTTAAGCGGATCGGGATTTTGTGGTCCGCGAGAGTCGGAATCAATTACCGCGCCGTTGCTGTGGAAGACGACGCAAATTTCATTTGAGTCTGGATCGGCCCTCATGACGAATATCAGCGACTGATCAAACAACAGGGTTAGCGCGGCGTTGAAGCGGACCGGGGGCGAAGCGCTCGCGACCGTCGCCGGGTTCGTGAAAGCCCCACAGACAGAAAGACGCCGTCCGTGGCTGCCCCGGTTGCACCACAAAACCCGCGGACAGGAAGGTACTGTCCGAGGTGCTAATTTTCATCCCTCTATAAACCTCGCGAGGCACAATATGAACCCAAGCGCCAATCATTCTAGGATTTTCAGCCTTCTAGCCTTTCTGACCTGCACGTTGATGACTTATAACCCGGGAAGTGGGCAAGAGCTGCCGCACCCTTGGATGGACAAGTCATTGTCGCCCGATGTACGCGCTGATCTATTGATCGAGCGGATGACGCTGGATCAAAAAATCCAACTCCTCCATGAAAGCATTGAGGTCCATGAGCGACGCGGCTGGCAGTATGTCCCGGAAGCCTTGGGAGGTGACGGCTACGTTCCCGGCATCGCTCCCTTGGGCATCCCCGACCTGCAACTGGTGGGTGCGGGAGTGGGTGTAACCAGCGATGGCCGGGGCCTTAAGGGCCGGTCCACGGCGCTGCCTTCCTCGCTGGCGGAGACGGCGACCTGGGACCCGAAGATGGCAGTCGAGTTCGGCGCGGTGATCGGCAAGGAAACTCGCGACGAAGGCTTCAACGTGTCGCTGGGGGGCGGCATCGATCTGGCGCGCGACCCGCGGGGCGGGCGTAACTTCGAATATCATGGCGAAGATCCCATTCTGGCCGGAACAATCCTTGCCCAGGAACTGCGAGCGATCCAGGCGCAGGGCGTGGTTGCCACCATCAAGCACTATGCGCTGAACGACCAGGACGCGGGCCGCCTTCAATGGCTCACCCCAAGCCTCCACGTGCGTCAGACGTCGGGGCGTTTCTTGGTGAACGCAAACCTCGACCCCCGTTCCATGCGGGAAACTGACCTGCTGGCGTTCGAGATTGGGATCAAGGATTCGGGTGTCGGCGCGGTGATGTGCTCCTACAACCGGGTTAACGGGGTCTACGCCTGCGAGAACAGTTACCTCCTGAACGATGTTCTGAAAAACGACTGGGGGTTTCAAGGCTGGGTAATGTCGGATTGGGGGGGCACACACAGCACGGTGAATGCTGCCCTCTCGGGGCTGGACCAGGAGTTCTTCGCCAGCAAGTACTTCGCGGGGGCGCTGAAGGACGCGGTGAATTCCGGCCTTGTACCGGTCTCGCGGATCGACAACATGACCCACCGCATCCTGCGATCGCTATTTGCTGTGGGGGTCTTTGACAACCCGCCGGTGGTCAAGCCCATTGCAGCCCAGGCTGATGCCCTGGTAGCTCAGCGCGTCGAGGAGCAGGGGATTGTCTTGCTGAGAAACACTGGGGACCAACTGCCGCTAAGACCGTCTGGCCTCCACTCTATTGCCGTCATCGGATCGCACGCGGATGTGGGCGTACTCTCTGGCGGAGGCTCTGCGCAGGTTGACCCCGTCGGGGGAAATGCCGTTCCGCCGCCCGTTGCTACTCCCTCTGATCTATATGCTCCCCCGGTCTGGGACCCTTCCTCACCGCTCCAGGCGATTCGGGCCCAAGCGCCCAACGCCACGGTGAAGTACGACGGCGGCACTGACTTCGCAGCGGCCGCGAGGCTGGCTGCGGCGTCGGATGTAGCAATTGTATTTGCCAGCCAATGGACGGCGGAGGGAGCTGACGTGCCGAATCTATCCCTCCCTGATAACCAGGACCAACTCATAGAACAAGTTGCCGCTGCCAATCCGCACACGATCGTCGTGCTGGAAACAGGAGACCCCGTCCTTATGCCGTGGCTTGAGCGGGTGAGCGCGGCGCTGGAAGCTTGGTATCCTGGCCAGCGAGGGGGTGAAGCCATTGCCAGCATTCTGTTCGGTGCGGTGGACCCCTCGGGCAAGCTGCCGATTACCTTTCCCCATAGCGAGTCACAACTACCCCGCCCTCACTTCCAAGAGCCGCCTCCCGGGGGAGGATACTTCGATATCAACTATACGGAAGGCCTTAAAGTTGGCTATAAGTGGTATGAGGCGAATAAAATCCAGGCGCTGTTTCCATTCGGGTATGGGCTTTCTTACACAAGCTTTTCTTTTTCGGGTCTTCAGGTCACTCCTGAGTTGACGGATGGAAGTGAAAGCATCCAGGTGAGCTTTGATCTGAGAAACAGCGGTTCGCGGGATGGCGCGGAAGTCGCTCAGGTGTACCTTGGTCTTCCCGCCAGCACGGGTGAGCCGCCCCGGCGATTGGTCGGCTGGGCAAAAGTGGAACTTGGGCCGGGCAAGACGCAGCGGGTGACGATGAGCATTGATCCCAAGTCGGCATCGCACCCCTTGGCGTTCTGGAACATTGACTTGGACAATTGGGATATCGCCAACGGCGTGTACACTGTCTATGTAGGCGACTCTTCCCAGGACATCCGACTCACCGGCACGCTGCAGATCCGCCGCAAGGAAGGGTGAAGGCCCTCCTGGCTTCATGCAATCTTTTGCACGATCTTGCGGGCCAATTGGGAAATGGCGGCTTGCGGCAACTGTTTGATTTCGAACCAGCGCAGAGAGGGATGGCGAAAGGCGCGGGGGATCTCGACGGGATAAACCCTTCCTTGAATGGCGCGAAAAGTAATGCCGTGGCGGAATTCCACCATCGGTTCGCCCACGGTGAGTGGGGGGACGCCATGGGGTGCCCCGACCGCCGCGATGGGAGCGCGCATAAGTCCAGCAAGCTTTTCGCGCAGAGATTGCAGCGCTTCGGCGGGTGAGCCGCCAAAGGCCGCCGGAAAATTCCAAAGGTCGTCCAGCAAACCGTCTGCGAGGCCGCGCACCATGGCCACGCGCGTTCCGCGGCGGATAAGGGCCACGGCCAGGTGATGAGATTCCGCCGCGCGGCGAGGGCGGGGAAGTGGGAAGGCTTCCGGATTGCCGGAGCGATACCCGCCACACCATTTTGCCAGCGGACAAGTGGCACAAAGCGGGCCGCGCGGCAGGCAGATGGTCTGGCCAAACTCCATCAGGGCTTGATTGAAGTTTCCCGGTTGCCGGCGCGAAAGGAGTCCGTCAAGTTCCGATTCAACGGCGCGACGGAACTGGGGCTGGTAAAGGTTTCCGCGCAGGCGGCACAACCGCGCGACCACCCGGGCCACATTTCCGTCCAGCACAGCATAGGGCTGATTAAAGGCGATGCTCAGCAAGGCTTTGGCCGTGTAATCGCCGATGCCGGGGAGGGTGCGGAGTCCGGCATAGTCCTCAGGAAGTTTCCCACGAAACTGTTCCGCCACGGCCTGCGCGGCCTGATGCAGGTGGCGTGCCCGCCGGTAATAACCCAAACCTGACCAGAGTTCCAACACTCGCTCCAGCGGCGCTTGCGCCAAGTGCGAGACGGTCGGGAAGGCTCTGAGAAAACGTTGGTAGAAAGGAATGACCGTCGCAATCTGCGTCTGCTGGAGCATAATTTCCGAGACCCACACGGCGTAGGGGTCGCCTGTCCCTCGCCAAGGAAGCGGGCACGCATGGGCGTGAAACCACCCCAACAGCGCGCGGCGAACGGCAGGATAGATGAGGCGCGGCCTCCCTGCCGGCGCGACTGGAGGCTTTCGCCTCCGGCTGCGCACTTTGATTGTGGTCGGTGCGGTCACGAAGATTATTGGATGGAGAAATCCGCGCTGCGCACGGTGGAAACGTTACCCGCTCCGTCGCGCCCCTTGATTTCAAACCGGTAATCGCCCGCCTGAAGCTGGTCGATGGGCAACTTGAAGCCCATGGGCACCAGGGCGTTGCCCGGTTGCGCGTAATCGTTGATCAGAACCGTGTTGGAAGAGAAGACCTGCTGGTTGTTCTTCCGGTCGATAATGTTGAACAATACCCCCACGCGGGGCGGGTCTGAGCTTTTCAGCGCCGGATCATAAACCTCCACGTAGACCACCGGCTGCGCGCTCTTGGCAAAACGGTTGCTCGTCGAGGGGACCAATTCCATACTCTTGAAAAGCAGGGGTGTGCGTTCCTCCATAAGGGCGGCGTCCATATTTGCTGTAGATTGCGAGACGGAGCGAAACGAATCACCCAAAGCCGGGCCTCCCAGGCTCAGGTCGTTGCCGGAGAAAGGCTCCACCACCAAAGGAATTACATATTTACCGAATTTCTCTCCCCCTGCGCTCAGCACCAACTTCAGCGTGTACGATCCCGAACCAATGTTGAAGGTATTCTGGTAATCGAATGAACCTTTGGCGAAATCTTTGAGCTCTTTCTTTTGGTAATCCAACTTTACCGTGTCGCTGAATCGCGCGGCGATGGAGCCGTTCTCACGGTAGGCGATTCCCAGCACGTTCACGTCAGAATGGAAGGTCCCCTTCTGTTTCTCAAAGTCGATGGAGGAACCCGGAACAGACAGGGCCAGGTTCACGCGTGCCACGCCGGGCTCAACGTAGAAGTATGGCACGCTGAGAGAAACAGGAATTTCGCCGGCCTGCTGGCTGGCGGCGCGCTCCTCCAGCACCTTACCTTCGGGTTTTCCCTTGAGCAGGTCAGGGCTCTTAACGTCAAAATAACCGGTGCGGTAGCGCACGATCATGCCTTTGCGGTCCACGGTTACTTTGATTTTGTGGTAGCTGCCGTCGTGCGTCTGGCTGGGTTGTGTATACCCGAGATTATAATACTCATTCATCTCCTTCGCGACCTTCTCCAGGCCTTGGAGGAAATCGTTGGTATTGAAGATTTCAAAACCGCCGGTGCCTTTGGCCAGGGCATAGAGGACTTGCTGGTTTGTCGACACACTATCGGGGATATTCGGAATAATCTGCCGATTGACGCAGTTGGGGTTCTGCATTCCACCCATGCCGCCTATGCCTCCGGAGAGTGTGCAGTTGTTAATGTTATTGTTAGGGTTGGACGGATTATTGTTGTTTGCTCGGCCGTTGTTGCCGTTTGTTCCCGTGTTGCCGCCTGTGCCCGTATTGCCGCGACCGCCGCCGACAGAGCCTCCTCCACTACCGGAGCCGCTCCCTCCGCCGGTGGAACCACCACCGCCAGGCCGACCGCCTACTCCTCCAGCCCCTACACCTCCTCCCGATCCTCCGCTCGACCCACTTCCGCCTCCCGCGGCTCCTCCCTTCTGAGGTTCAGGCGCGGGAGGCAACGCTAGCGCTGCCAGCAGACCCGGCAGGTGAGGGAAGGGAGAGTCCGGGCTGCTCAGGTCTGAACTTGGCGGGAACCCGGGGCGCCCGGAGGGGTTGGAAATATTCATATTGGGACTGGGGGAAGTCGCCAGGCCGCGCACATCCACGGGATACACCGCGACGTTCGCCTTGTTCAGAGCGTCGATGGTGGCGGTGAGCTCCGCCTGGCGTTCGGGGGTCAAAGGAAATCCCGAGGAAAACAAGATCAGCGTTTTGCGTCCGGGGACAGTACGAAGGGTTTTGGCGACTTCGCGAATGGAAAGCAGGACGCTGCGCGCGGCGAAATCCGATTGCGCTCCGCCCAGGGAAGGCGCTCCCATAGCCGCAAGTTGCAATCCTCCGCCTCCCGCGTTGGGATGAAGGGATGAAAACTTGACCGTGCTGATGGCGCGCTTCAACAGGTCTCCGTCGGCCGTAAAGTTCTGCGCAAGCTGCAGGCTTCCCCCAAAGTCCACCACCGCCATCAGCCGATTCGGGGAAGCGGTGCTTTCCACAAACTTCCCGGCCTCCTCCCTCGCCCGGACTTGCAGGCCGGGGTCCATGGTGGAATCGTCAAAGAAAAGGACCATATAGCGCTGATGGCCGGGGGCGCTGGGATCGATGTCGGCCTCGCGCGAGAAGGAGGCGATGGGTTGCTCCGCGTCGTCATCAAAGATATGGAAGTCATTCTTCTCCAAGTCCTTGATGTAATTCCCCTTCTTGTCGGTGGCGACCACGTCGACCAGGACCAGGTTGGTCTCTGTCTTGATCACCAACGGGGGGTTCTCGCCTGCCGGCGGGGAAGGATTTTGCGCCCCGGCCGGGGCGGCGGGGGCGGTGGCCGATTCGACCGCCAGCCCTCCCAGAGTCACCAAGAGGCCCAAGGTCAGAAGCAACGGATGTCGGGTCATAGGTCGATCTCCTAATAAGGGATTTCCACGGTGCGGTTCAGACCGGAGATTTGGCCGCTTTCGGAATCGCGGACGATCGCACGCACCAGGTAGGTTCCGGGTTTGACGTCGAAGAGAGTCCGCATGGTAATGCCGGTTTGCAGGTATCTTTCCAGGCTGTTGTCCAGCAAGCGCAATTGCACAGACTTTTGCTGGCCGGTGATCATGTGGCCATCCTGGTCAAACACCACCGTCACGAACGTCAGGTCGTCGAGGTTACGGTCCGCTTCCTTGCGAAAATGCAAGGGGCGCAGGTCGATGCGCGTCAGGACGGTAATGCGCGCGTCGGACTCGGTCTTCATGAAAAATTGGGTGTGGACGTCGATGGGAAGCTCATGCGTCTCGTCTTGGGAGAAGACCGCTTCCTCAATTTCTTCTTTTTCCTGAACGGTCGGGTCGTTCGGTTTTTTGGGAGCGTAGTAGCCGCGGCGCGCTTGCACCGCAAGGCCCTTGAGGGAGACCAACTTCACTTGAAGCGGGTGGAAAGCGCCGTCGAGTTTCAGATTTTGCGGGGAGAAAGCCAAGACGTAGAACGCTTCGGGAAGGCCAGCGGCCTTGCGGAATCCGGCTTCTAGGTCATTGTTGTTGTTGAAAAAGATGCCCCCGGTATCGACCGCGAGGGATTGCATGCCATCGGTTTGCCGGTGGGCGCTGTTCAGGAGCATGAGGTGCTTCTGTCCCCGGGACGCTGGGTTTGTGGTGGCGGCGAAGTCTGCCTGCGTGACGTCGGAGGTCACGGGGTCGGTGTAAAGGCCCCGGGCGTCAATGGCATTGAGGATGACGCCGCTACGCAGAGCGTGGTCGGTAATCTGGCCGAGTTCGAAGAGGAGGGTGTCCGTCAGAAAACCCCCGGAAACGATCACCACACTGCGTTGCCCGGGGAGTGAAGTTAAGCGGCGCACGACGGATTCAATCCCCCGCAAGGCCGCCGTTGCCTCGGTTTCAGAGAACGATAGGGAACGCATGGCTTCGGCCTGCACCATGCCCTGCGCCTGGGAAAGGTATTGCGCATTCCCCTGAAAATTGCAAGTCAGGATTTCATCAGTGGCCACGGAGATGGCCTGGGGATCCTGGTGGTCGACAATCAGAAACGCCTCATAGGGGGGGATGGCGCCGCAGGATGTATCCACCCCCACAATGGGGCGCGCCTGAAGGGCGAAAAGCGCTTCATGAATTTGCGCATGGTTGTCCGTGAAGTCTATTTGCTTCTGCCCGGAGGAGGTGTATAGCGCCACGCGATCCCCGGGCTGGACAGAACCCGTAAGGAAGTGGTCCGCCGCGTCGCGCGCGCGCAGCAAGTCCTCTATAGGGGTGTTTACATCGTCGAAGTACATCGCCACGAAGCGACGGGCCGTGGAGGCTGGCATGACCGTCTCATCTACGGCCTTGGGTTCGGCGGGGGGTTTCACGGCGGATTTCTGCGGGGTGGGCTCGGGAGCCTTCAGGGCCGGTTTCTCCATGGAGAAGTGCGAAATGGTCTGCAATTTGCCGTGATCGAAAAGTTGAAAATCTTCTTTGCGGAGGTTGTCAACCGTCCCCCCCTTGGCGTCGCGCACCACCACCCGGACCATCACCAGGTTGCGCTCCGATTGCAGCTTGAAGGTGGGTTCAACGTCGCGCGAGGAAATCTCTTGCGAATTCGATGCCTGTGTCTGGGAGGAAATCTGGTTAGTCGTCTGTGCCAGAATGGTGCAGGGCGCCAAAACCGGAATCACCGTGAGGATGACCGTCCATAGCCGTGAAGGCCATCGGGGTTTCGGGCGGCGCGCGAGGTTAAGCGAAGGCAACATAAATCCTTGCCCGGTATACTTGAACGCGGAGAGCTTTCAGCCAACAACAGACAACTTACCGTCAAATGCAGGTCGATGCCCACCGGGAGATGGTTTTAGTTTCAGTCGCGTGAGTTCCAAAGTCAAGCTAAAGAGGGCGGAGGGCGCCAGGGGGTTATCGCCCTGCAAGCAACGGCAGGTAAAGTGGACCGCGCCGGTACCTTTCAAGCTGGAGGTTTTGAGATGGTTCCTGCCCTTACTCAATGGAAAAATTGCCGGTCTGCACCGGAGAAACATTTTGGGCGGAGTCGCGAGCCCAGATTTCCACGGTGTAGTTGCCCCCCGGGAGCTTGTCGATCGGCAACTTGAAGATTACAGGGACCAGCGGATTGCCTGGGTGCGCGAACTCGTCGATGGGAAGCGTGTTGGAGGAATAGACCTTCTGGTGGGTCTTTTCGTTCACAATGTTGAACAGGACTCCCATTTGTGGACTGCTGGTCTGCAAGAGGGGATCATACGCTTCCACATAGACCACGGCCTGCGTGCCCTGCTTAAAGTGATTACTGCTGGACGGCACAAGTTGCATGCCGTTGGCGACCATCGGCGCGCTTCCCTCGGTAAGCCCCTCCTCGACTTCGGCGCCGGTCAGGGGGGACGCCGTGACTTTGTCACCGAAAGCGGGACCGCTCAGGGCGAGTTGCTTGCCCGTGAAGGGGTCCACGATGAGCGGCGTTACGTATTTCCCGAACTCCGTGCCTCCCGCGCTCACCACCAGCTTGAAGGTGTATTCACCCGGCGCAATTTTGAAGGAATACTGGTAATTGACGGAACTCTTGGTCGCCGCCTGCTTTTCATCCTTTTCGAAATCCAGATTCATCGTGTCGCTGAAGCGAGCAGCCACCGAGCCATCGTCGCGAAAGGCGATTCCCAGGACGTTGATTTGCGATTGGAAATTGTCCCGGTGTTTTTCGAAATCGATGAAAGAGCCGGGAATCGACAAGGCCAGATTGATGCGGGCGACGCCCGGCCTTACGTAGAAGTAGGGTGCGCGCAGGGTGACAGGAATCTGGCCGGCCTCAAAGTTTGTGGCCTTGGCCTCTAACGCCACCCCTTCGGTTTTACCTGCCAGAAGGTCCGGACTCCTGGTATCGGAGTAGCCGTTGCGGGCGCGGACCTCCGCTCCCGCGCGGTCAACTTTCACATGGATTTTGTGATAGGCCCCCTCGCGGCCGGGGTGCGGCGGGACGTACCCGAGGAGGTAGTATTCGTTTAATTCCGCCGAAACCTTCTCCATCCCGCTTTGAAGGTCGTTGGTATTGACCACGGGAAAACCGCCCGTCTTCGCCGCCAGTGCATAGAGGACCGGATTGGTGGAGGCGCCGGATCCCACGCGGCGCGCCCCTCCGCCTACCATGGAGGTCAAACCCGTCGGATCCACCGGATACACCCCGACATTCGCCTTGTTCAGCGTATCGATGGTCTCCTGAAAATCGGTCTGACGCTCAGATGTGAGATCAAATCCGGCGGAAAGAAAGATGAGGGTCTTGCGGCCGGGGGCAGTGCCCAGCATTTTTGCGACGTCGCGAATGGCCCGCAGCAGCTCGCGCAACGCCAGATTGATTTGTTCCTGGTCCTGGGGGGAGATATTACCGCCCATACTCATACGTGAGCGGGCTCCGCGGGCGTACGGGGTTGTTGCTGACCCGCCCGATACCGACCCGCCCGATGCCCTGGTTTGAACTGCGGAGAATTTGATTTTGTTGACGGCGTTCATCAACAGGTCTCGGTTCGCGGTAAAGTTTTGATCCACCTGGAGGATGCCTCCGTAATCCATCACCGCCATCATCCGCGAGGGAGAAGCCGTGCCGTCCACGAATTTCGCCGCAGCGTCCCGTTCCCACATCTGGCCCTCGGGGTCCAGCCCCGCGTTGTCAAAGAAGAGCACTATGTACCGCTGGCGCTCAGGCGCGCCCGGCTGAATATCCGCCACGCGGGAGAAACTCGTGATGGGCTGTTCGGCGCCATCCTCAAAGACATGGAACTCTTTCTGAGTAAGGTCCTGGAGATAGTGCTGCTTCTTGTCGGTAACCACCACATCGACGAGGACCAGATTGGCTTCCGATTTGATGACTTCCGATGCAGTCGACTTCACCTGCGGGGAGGGATTTTTATCTTTTCCGGGAGCTGCGGGGGCACGAACCGGCGATGTACTCAGCCAGCCGAAGGCGAGGGAAAAGAGGAAGGTAAGTATGAGATGTTGCCGAAACATGCGTCAGTCTCCGTAGCACGGCCATCCTGGCCGTGATCTACACGGGCAGGATGCCCATCCTACGCCTCCTAATATGGAATTTCCACCGTGCGGTTCAGCGCGGATATTTGTCCGCTTTCCGAATCGCGGACAACGGCGCGCACCAGGTAGGTTCCCGCCTTGACGTTGAAATCCGTTTCGATCCTGACCCCGGTGCGCAAGAATTTTTCCAGGTTGACATTGCGCAGGTGTAATTCGAGATATTTTTGCTGGCCCGTCAAGTAGTGTCCATCGCGATCAAACAGCGCGGTCACAAAGGTTAGATTGGCGAGGTTGCGGTCCCCTTCTTTGCGGAAGTGCAACGCGCGCAGATCAACATGGGTCAGGACGTCAACCTCTGCGTCGGATTTGTCGATCATAAAGAACTGAGTGTCGACCTGAATGGGCAGGCCCTGCATCTCGTTTATGGAGAACGCAGCATCCTGAAGGTCTTCCTTCTCTTGCACGGCGATGTCCTGTGCCCTCCCGGGAGCATAGTAGCCTTTGCGTGCCTGCACCGAAAAGCCTTTGGCTGAAACTAAGGTGACCTTGAGCGGGTGGAAGGCTCCATCGTGTTTCAGATCTTCGGGCGAGAAGGCCAGCATGTATGAGGTAGCGGGAATGGCGGCAACCCGCCGGAATCCTGCTTCCAAATCGTTGTTGTTCTCATAGAGGGTGCCGCCGGTATTCTGGGCAAGGGTTCCCATGCCGTCGCTTTCGCGCACAGCCTGTTCCCTCATCAGCCTCTCCTTTAATGACCTCATATTGGGGTCCTCCGGCATGTCACGTCCGGCCACTGAGGCATCGGCGCCCACTAGCCCGACGTAGAGGCCGCGCGCGTCCAGGGCATTAATGACCACGTTTGCGCGCAGGGCACGATCCGAGATTTGGCTAAGAGACTCGCCCAGCGTTTCGCTCAGGAAGCCGTCGGAAACGATGACCAGGCTGCGCTGGCCGGGAAGCGCGGACATGAGGCGCACGAGGGATTCAACCCCCAGCAAGGTCACCTTGGCCTGCGATTCGGTCGCGGACAGAATCCGCTGCGCCTGCGCCAAGGCCTCGCGCCCGGCCTGACTTTTCAACGGATCGACAACTGGAGGCTGGTTTGCTTGGGATGCTTCGGGTGTCGGGTTCTGGGCGCCGGAAAGACTGGCGGCATCCTGCGCTTGCTCGATCGCCAAAGCGATGGCGTTCGGGTCGTTCAGCATGGCAATGAGATACGCCTCATAGGGCGACATTTCACCGTAAGTTTGGTCCGTTGCGAAGAGCGGGCGAGGACGAAGGTCCGCCAGGGCCTGCCGCACCTTGGCAAGGTCATCGGTAAAGTCCACGGGCTTCTGGCCGGATGCGGTAAACACTCCCACCCGGTCTCCCGGATGGAGAGAAGCTTGAAGAAAACGGTCCGCGGCATCGCGCGTGCGCGCCAAGCCCGACATTCCCGTGTTGACGTCGTCGAAGTACAGCGCCACAAAGCGGCGCGGGGGAGTGAAAGATGACGGCGGCGCCAGGGGTGCCCCTGGTTCCGGCTGGGATGGCTTGGAGCCTGTACCCACCGCGGTACTCAGGGCCAGCTTCTCCACCGAGAAGTTCATTATGGTTTGCTTCTTGCCGCGGTCGAAAAGTTGAAAATCCTCCTGGCGGAGGTTGTCCACCGCTTCGCCTTTCGCGTTCCGTACCACCACGCGGACCGTCACCAGGTTTCGTTCCACTTGCATCTTAAAGGTGGGTTCAACATCGCGCGTGGAAACCTCCTGGGCAAGGTTTTGCTGTGCCTTTAGAAGGAGGGGGAACAGGGCGGCGCAGGCCAGCAGGACTGCTAAACCCGGTCCAACATAGCTGCTCATTTGCCGGCCGTCGGGGGCATTAGGACAGTTCATATTTTTCGAGCCGGAATCGCCTAGATAGTAAAGGATAAAGGACAAAGGGTAAAGGTCAAAGAATATAAGCGTGAACGCCAAAGCCGAACCCTACCCTTTACCCTTTATCCTTTATCCTTTAAACTCTCAAAACCACTTCGGCTATTGAACATAGAAGGAGCCACCGTGCCCTACAATGACCTCCGAGACTTCCTCGCCCGCCTGGAACGCGAGGGGGAACTGAAGCGGATTCCGGCGGAAGTGGATGTGGATCTCGAGATCACCGAAATCACCGACCGCGTATCGAAGGCGGGTGGGCCGGCATTGCTGTTTGAAAAGCCTTGCTCCGCCCGCGACGGGCTGAGTTACGGGATGCCGCTGCTCATCAATATGCTGGGCACGCGGCGGCGCTTGGAAATGGCGCTCGACGTTGCTTCACTCGACGACGTGACGCGCCGCATGGAAGATCTGCTCGACATGAAGCCTCCGGAAGGATTCCTCGACAAGGTGAAGCTCCTTCCCAAGCTCTCTGAACTCGCCTCGTTTTTTACCAAGAGCGTAAGTAGCGGGACGGTGAAGGAAGTGATCGAACGGGAGAACCTCTCACTCGCGCGCTTGCCCATCATGAAGTGCTGGCCGCAGGATGGCGGACGGTTCATTACTTTTCCGATGGTGGTAACGCGCAGCCCCAAGAACGGCCGCCGTAATGTGGGTTGTTACCGCATGCAGGTGTATGACGAGCGGACGACGGGAATGCACTGGCAGGTTCACAAGGGCGGCGCCGAACATTTCCGCTGGCTCGCCCGCCAGGGAAAAGGCCGCCGCATGGATGTGGCTGTAGCGCTGGGGGCCGACCCTGCCACCATGCTTTCCGGAGTCCTGCCCCTGCCGGAGGATTTGGACGAATTCCTTTTCGCGGGCTTCCTCCGCCAGCAGCCGGTGGAGTTGGTGAAATGCGAGACGGTCGACCTGGAAGTTCCCGCCCACGCTGAGATCGTGCTGGAAGGCTACGTGGACCTTGACGACATCCGCCCCGAGGGGCCATTTGGCGACCATACGGGCTACTACTCGCTCGAAGATAAGTTCCCGGCGTTCCACATTACCTGCATCACGCGGCGGCGCGACCCCATCTACGTTTCCACCATCGTCGGCCGTCCGCCCATGGAAGACTATTGGATGGGCTACGCCGTGGAACGCCTGTTCCTGCCCCTCATGCGCAAACAGATGCCGGAAGTCGTGGACATGCATATGCCTGCCGAGGGCGTGTTCCATAACTTAATGTTCGTGGCGATTCGGAAGAGCTACCCCGGTCATGCCCGAAAAGTGATGCACGCCATCTGGGGTTTGCCCGGCGCCATGTTTACCAAGTGCATCGTGGTGGTGGACCACGATGTGAACGTGCACGACCCGGGCGAAGTCGCCTGGAAAGCCCTGAACCACATCGACCCCGAGCGCGATATTCAGTTCACCCTCGGCCCTGTGGACCAACTCGAACACGCCTCGCGCCTGCCCAACTTCGGCTCGAAAATGGGAATTGACGCCACGCGCAAATGGCCCACCGAAGGCTTTACCCGCCCTTGGCCGGATGAAATTGTCATGGACCCGGAAGTGAAAAAGAAAGTCGACAATCTCTGGGCCAGCTTGGGGCTGAAGGCTCCGGAAAAATAGCCGCCGGGTGCGCGCCCGCCGCTGATGGACATTCACGCTCATGAAGCTCGAAATTGAAAATGTCAGCAAGACCTATCGTGGAAACGTGGCGGCCTTGCGCAGTTTCGGTTTGGAACTGGGGCCGGGAGTGCTGGGGCTGCTCGGTCCCAACGGGGCAGGGAAATCCACCCTGATGCGCATTCTCGCGACCATTACTCAGCCAACCGCGGGGCGGGTGCTGTGGAACG
>JBEKNU010000164.1:0-16740 GCA_049522495.1 Terriglobia bacterium | reverse complement strand
TCCCCCTGTGCTCGGGATTTGTGTTGGTCCACATATCCCTTAACAGGTTCGGGGCAGGATGCGCTACCCCTTTCGATCTATCGCGCCTTACCCACGAATTCCACGGAGGAACCAAAAAAGGGGGGTAAAAAATGCGGCTAAGTTTCGATAACTTATTGAAAACAAGCGTAGAAAAAATGTCGGTTTTTCGGCTTGCCAAGATATTATTGAAAAGACACGAGTTATAGTCATTTTGCCAAGATGTTTATCAAAAGAAAGGGAGTTAAGAGAGGTTCCAGGTTTCAAGTGCCGGGTGTCAGCGAGCGAGTAAGATATGATTTTTGATGGCGGCGGAGGAGAAAATCGGGTCATCGAGCCATCCATGGATCGGGCCATCAGCTGATCACGGCATTGGTTTTAGATGGCCCGATGATCCGATGGCATTCTGGATAAGCAGCCTTGATGGCGGCGAGAAAAATTATTTGGCCTTGTGAGCAATTAGAAACAGACTTGACGGGGGGGCAGCCGGTGTATAATAGCTCGCTCGAAATATTACGGGTCACGATAGCAGTCGGGTCATATTTTTGCGCCTCCTTGCCAGGGTGATGAGCGCGGCCGGCCCCAGGGGTAAGCTCGAGCATTGCTTTGGGTATGGGGCGACCGGCCGCGAAACCTGCTCTCTTAACAGCCGCAGGAGATTTTACTTAAGCTGAATTAGTTCCATGCATCAACTTCTTTTTGCCATTCTCGTGGCGCCCACAAACCCGGTGGCCAAGTACGCCCCGGCCCTGAGCCACTATCTCGACAAGGTCTTTCACAAGGATCCGTTTCGCGGCATCTATCAGCCCAATGCCTTTGACCTTTCCATCCTGATTCCTTATTTCACCATCCTGATCATTCTTTCGATCTACGGCATTCATCGCTATTATCTGGTTTATCTCTACATGAAGAACCGCGGCAAGGCGCCGAAGCCCCTGGGGCAATTTGCGGAGTTACCGCGCGTTACCATCCAGCTCCCTATATACAACGAGCGCTACGTGGTGGAGCGCCTGCTGGAAGCGGTGACGCGCATCGAATACCCCCGCGACCGGCTGGAAATCCAGGTGCTCGACGACTCCACGGACGAGACGCGCATTGTCTGCTCGCGCCTGGTGAGTGAATACGCGAGCGCCGGCCATCCCATCGCTTATCATCACCGCACCCATCGCGAAGGCTTCAAGGCGGGGGCCCTCGCCGACGGCATGAAGAGCGCCACGGGCGAATTCATCGCCATCTTTGACGCCGACTTCGCGCCGCCGCCCGGCATTGTGCGCCAGATGATTCATTACTTTACCGACCCCCAGATCGCCGTGGTGCAGGGCCGCTGGACGTGGATCAATCGCCACTATTCGAGCCTCGCGGAAATCGAAGCCATTCTGCTGGACGGCCACTTTGTAATCGAGCACGGCGGGCGAAATTTCTCCGGACGCTTTTTCAATTTCAATGGCACCGCCGGCATGTGGCGCCGCGCGGCCATCGAGGAAGCCGGCGGCTGGGAGCACGATACCCTGACCGAAGACACGGATTTGAGCTATCGCGCGCAGCTTAAGGGTTGGAAATTCGTTTATGCCCCCGACATCGTCTGCCCGTCGGAGCTGCCCGTTGAGATGAATTCTTTCAAGACGCAACAGGCGCGCTGGGCCAAAGGGCTCATCCAGGTGGCGAAGAAGATTCTTCCCAAAGTCTGGCGCAGCCGGGAACCGCTAAAAATCAAGCTGGAAGCGACGTTCCATCTGACCGCCAACATCGCCTACCCGCTCATGATCGTGTTTTCGGTGATCCTGCTGCCCGCCATGATCGTGCGTTTCTACCAGGGCTGGTTCCAAATGCTCTACCTGGACCTGCCGCTCTTCCTTGCCTCCACGTGCTCGGTTTCCAGCTTCTACATGGTGGCGCAGCGCCAACTCTACCCGGGCGAGTGGCGCAGTCGCATCAAATACATTCCGTTTCTGATGGCCACCGGCATCGGCTTGGCCGTCACCAACACCAAGGCGGTTCTCGAGGCGATCGTCGGCAGGCAGACAGAATTCGTGCGCACCCCGAAATACCGCCTGGAAGGGCGCGAAGAGGGTTGGGAAGGCAAGAAGTACGTGCGCCGCCGCGCCGGCTGGATTCCCGCCGTTGAGCTCTGCCTGGCCGGCTACTTCCTCTTCACCACGCTCTATTCCTTCACCATGGAGAATTACCTCACCACCCCGTTCCTGCTGCTGTTCTTCATGGGTTACTCCTATATGGGGACCATGTCGCTGTTCCAAACCCCGTTGCGCCGCTTCGCTGGCGCCCTGCCCGCCCTTCTCCGCCCGCGCGCCGTAGAACCTGCCACCTGAGTGTCCGCAGTTTACCGGGATTTCACCGCTACCGCCTAGACCGTGCGCGTATATCATATAAATCTAGCCTCGTTGCTCGCGCGCAGGCATTCCCTATGGCCCGTGCCATCACCGCTCCGGCCATGCGGACGCCGTGAAACTTGACCAACACGTTATGCTATACGCTCACATCCGAAGGGGGCACTGATGCAACGAGGGTTCGAACGCCCGGCAATTCTCGCGCTCATGGTGGCGGCCATCCTGGGGACGGCGCTCGCCGCGGGCGCCTGGGAGCGTGAGCCGCTCTCGACATTCCACGAGAGGCGCGCCCGCCTGATCCACGATACGGGCGGCGATGGCGTCATCGTGCTTTACGGATATGGCGAGGCGGATATGGAGGCCAGCGTCACGCCTTTCCGGCAGAATGAGGAGTTCTACTACCTCACGGGCTGGAACGAGCCCGATGCCATTATGCTGCTCGAGCCCAAGCCCCATGCCTCCGGCGCGACGCCAGAACTGGCAGAAGAAATCCTCTATATTCCGCCGCACAACCACGCGGAGGAGAAATGGACGGGACCCAAGCTGGCGCCGGAGGACGCTGACGCGTCTGCCCGCACGGGATTTTCCACGGTTCACAACGTTTCGCAATTTGCCTCCGACCTCCACGAAGCGCTCAAGGGCTTTTCCAAAATTTACACGGAGCTCACGCCGCAACCCGAGAGTGGAGAAGAATGGTTCCAGGCGGACATGGTGAAGAAGCTTCGCGACAAAGCGCCAAAGGCCACGCTCGCTGACCTGCGCCGGACCATCGCGCACCTGCGCGTGGTGAAAAGCCCGGGAGAAATCGCCCTGATTCGCAAGGCCGTGGATGCTTCGGTGGAAGCGCACCTTGCCGCCATGCGGGCGGTAAAGCCGGGCATGTGGGAATACGAGATTGCCGCTCTGATGAAGTATGAATTCGAGCGCCGCGGGTGCGAGTGGCCCTCCTATCCACCCATCGTCGGCTCGGGTTTCTTCTCCACGGTGCTCCACTACGATCAGGATGAGAACCAGATGAAGGATGGCGACCTGGTGCTGATGGACGTTGGCGGTTCTTATGGCGGATACGCCAGCGACATCACCCGTACCCTGCCCGTAAACGGCGACTTCACGCCGCGCCAGCGCGAGATCTACGAAATCGTCTTGGGCGCCCAGAACGCCGCTCTGGCAGCCGCCAAACCCGGTGTGTACGTAGGCCGCCACGGCCCGAAAGGCCTGAACGAGATTGCTTACGAATACATCAACACGCACGGCAAGGACTTGCACGGCCAGCCGCTCGGCCCGTACTTCTTCCACGGATTGAGCCATCCCATCGGCCTGAACGTTCACGATCCTATCGATTATGATCGGGCGCTCGAAGCCGGCATGGTGATTACCATGGAGCCGGGCATTTACCTTCCCGAAGAGAAGATCGGGGTCCGTATCGAAGACGATGTTCTCATCACGCCGGACGGCAACGAACTGCTCACCCGCCGGCTCCCGCGGGAGGTAGAGGAAATCGAAAAGGTGATGGCGGGGAAATAAGAAGCAGGATACGGCATACAGTAGACGGCAGATGGGGCCAAGCCCTCGATGCCGTGAGCCTGTGGCCCCTATGTAGTCTACCGTATGCCGTATCCAGGTTTTACGTGAATTGCAATTGCCGGGCGCCGTGGTTAAAATCACCCTTTCCACTATTCTTGCTTCACCCCAAGGTTCCAGCGAAAGGAGTTCACGGTTTTGATGAGCCGACTTCCCCTTCGATGCTTCGCCCTTCTGGGTCTGCTGGCCACAGTTCTGGCGGCCGCGCCCGCCCTCCTTGCACAAGCCCCGACTCAACCGATGACGCGCGAAAAGATCATTCGCTACGTCCGCGAGCGCTTCAGCATTCCTGACTCCGTCAAGATCACGATGACCGATCTGCGCGAAAGCGCCTACCCGGATTTCCTCGAGACCACGGTCACGCTCGACGACGGCAAGGACAAGCGGTCGCAACCCCTTTTCGTCTCCAAGAACATGCGCTATTTGGTTGAAGGCAGTATCTTCAATCTGGGCGGCGACCCCCGCCAGGACATTATCCGGCTCATCTCACTCCCGGACCAGCCCACCCAGGGCTCCGCCAGCGCCCCGGTGACGCTGGTTGAGTACTCGGACCTCGCGTGCCCGGTTTGTGCGCACTTGCAGGAAGAATTGGAAACGGACATCGTCCCCAAATACGGCAACAAGCTGCGAGTGGTGTTCAAGGAGTTTCCCCTGGTCACCATCCATGATTGGGCGCTCACCGGAGCCATCGCTGCACAATGCACTTACCAGATTGATCCCTCCAAGTACGTGGCTTTTCGCTCCGCGGTCTTCAAGAACCAGGAGAGCATCACCGGCGAACATGCCCGTGACATGCTGCTGCACTTCGGCGCAGAGGCTGGTGTCGATAACCTGAAGCTTGCTGCCTGCATCGACTCCCGGCAATCTCTCTCTCGCGTCGAAGCGAATATGCACGAGGGGGAGGCGCTCGGAATCGGACAAACCCCCACGAGTTTTGTCAATGGGCGAACTCTCGTGGGCGCTCCGCCCCCAGCCGATATCTACAAGCTCATTGACGAAGCACTGCGTGACCCCAAATAACAACTTGTTGCGCTCGAGCATTCATTTGCGCGCTGGCTTGAATTTCCTCCCTGGAAGATGCGCGTCGTCGTGAGTGGTATAGGCCGCGGACTTGCGCAAAATCGACGCTGCCAATGCCCGCAAAGAGTCTGCGGAACTTTGTTTCCCCACTCGTGTTAGAGACCGTGGAGGGACGGCGAGTTGTTAACTTTGTTAAACGCAAGCCGTGACTTGTTAACTCTTGTTAAATATGCATCGCGGGGGGGACGCAGGGTAACGGATTGGGTGTATACTGCGTCCAAAAGGGTGACGGGAGGGAATCTGAACATGCGAAGGAAAATTGCGATTGGGACACTAAGTCTTATGGTTTTGCTGGCGGCAGCGATTGTTACTTGGGCTCAGGAAGGCGCCCCACAGGCGCCACCCCCAGGGCAAGGCCAGCATCAAATGAGTGGCGGTGGGCAGCACCAATGGGGTGACGGCCCGCGTCAGTTTGCGGGAGAAGGCCGAGGCCAGTTCGGCGGGCAAGGCCGGGAAGGCGGGTTTGGCGGCGGGCGCCGGATGGGCATGCAACGGGGCGGCGGGCGCGGATTTGGTGGTGGCGCAGGCCTTCTGCGCATGGCTGAAAATCCCCGCGTGCGCCAATATCTCGGCCTCACGGACGAGCAGGCGGGGCGCTTGCATAAGATCAGCGTGGACGCGGAGAAAGCTTCCGTGCAGACGCGCGCGGATATGCAATTGCGCCGAATAGAACTCCGTGAACTGATGCGTGCTGATGATCCTGATCAAAGCGCGATCATGGCGAAACTTGATGAGGTGAACGCCCTGCAAGGAAAGATGCAAAAGCAGCGGGTGGAAACGATGCTCTCCGCGCGAAGCGTGCTCACAGCGGATCAAATCAAGAAGATCAAGACCTTTATGGAGAATCGCGGCGCCGGCGGCGGCCCGGAACGCGGACGCATGATGGAGCGTCGTGGCGGCATGGGACGACCTCCCGGCGGCCCCGGTGGCGCTCCCGGTGGGTCTACCCCGAAACCGCAAGAACCACCGGTTCAGTGAGAATTGTAACTGCGCAATGCCGCTGGTGGTCGGGCGCCCCGTTCCACCGGCGGCTTCACGATGGCTATGTAGTCGGAAGATTCTCAGTTTAGATCTTAGAGCGGCGGGCTACCGGTCAGGTTGTTTTGTGCCGGGATGTTCGCCGCCTTTTTGTTTGAGGGGATGCGGCGCTGATCGAGCACCGCTAAGGCACACTTTGCTGTGGCCCGCAAGTCTTCCACTTTGCACGCTGGTACCCTGCGACATATAATTGCTTGTTTAGGCTTTGGGGCCCGGGACCCACTGTATCTGTCCACTTGTGGCGCCATGGCTGGCGGGCCGGCGCTTCCCGGCGGAAAAGCAGGCGATGCTTGAGCACAGGCGAAAATGAATCCATAAGCCCGGGTGCGCTGGTTGAAACTCCGGGAGCGGCAAATGCCGCGGGTGGCCGTGCGGGCGGGACGAATGCCCCGTCAGGAGCTCCGGCGTCCGGTGCCTCGCGGACAAGCTCGCTGGGTGATGAAATCGTTGTCCGCGGCGCGCGCGTGCACAACTTGAAGAATATCGACTGCACGATTCCCCATAACAAAATCACCGTGGTCACAGGACTTTCGGGCTCAGGGAAATCCAGCCTGGCGTTTGACACGCTTTATGCCGAAGGCCAACGCCGTTACGTGGAATCGCTTTCGGCCTATGCGCGGCAATTTCTGGAGCGCATGGAGAAGCCGGACGTCGACGAGATCTCCGGCATCGCGCCTCCGGTGGCCATTCGCCAGAAAAACACCACGCGCAATCCGCGCTCGACGGTGGCGACGGCCACCGAAATCTATGATTACTTGCGCCTGCTTTTTGCGCGCATCGGCGATACCACGTGTTACCACTGCGGCCAATTGGTGCAGAGGGACCATGTCGACGCCATCGCGGAACGCGTACTGGCGGGGGAGCCCGGCCGCCGCTTTTATGTGCTGTTTCAGGTGAACCCGGGGCTTTCAGCGGAACGCAAGATTCCCGAGAGCGATGACGGCAAGGGCGCAAAGCCTCCCGCCTCGGTAGCAGCTAAAGGGGGTGGTTCCGCAAGGCGCAAACGGCCGGCAGCCGCCGAGGGTGCAAGCCTTTCGCCCCCAGCGGCGGGGCCCGCGCCGCCTGGTGACGATTTGAAGCCCCGGCTCTTCGCCCTCCGCCAACGGGGCTACAACCGCTTGTACCAGCGGGGCCGGGTTTTTGAATTCTCCACGCCGGAGTCCTTGCTCGACGTGGATTTCTCGCAGCCCGTTTACATTCTGGTGGACCGCCTCGCGGTGGCGGCGGACATTCGCCAGCGGGTCATCGATTCGGTGGAACTTTGCTACCGCGAATCGGGCGAAGCGATCCTGGAATTCGTTTCGCCTGACCCCGCCACGCCCCCCCAGCGATGGGTCTTCAATGAGCGTTTTGAGTGCAAGACCTGTAAAATCGTGTACCAGGACCCCGAGCCGAGTCTGTTTTCCTTCAACAATCCTTACGGGGCCTGCCCGCGTTGCCAGGGATTCGGAAATACTATTGATTTCGATCTCGACTTGGTGATTCCCGACAAGAACAAGACTCTGGCCGAAGGCGCGGTAGAACCCTGGACCAAGCCGCGCTACCGCGTGTTGCAGAATGAAATGCGCCGCGCTGCGCGTGCGGCGGGAATTCCCCTCGACGTTCCTTATTACAAGCTCGACTCCGACCATCGCCGCTGGTTGGTGGATGGTGACGGCGACTTCGGGGGCATCCGCGGATTTTTTGAGTACCTGGAGCGGAAAAAGTACAAGCTCCATGTGCGCGTGTTCCTCAGCCGTTATCGCGGTTACACCCTGTGCCCCGATTGCCAGGGCGGACGCCTGCGCCGCGAGGCATTGAACGTGCGCGTCCAGCAGAAGAACATTACGGAAGTCTGCCGCCTTTCCATCCAGGACGCCTATCACTTTTTCAATGAGCTGCGCCTTTCGGCACAGCAGCAGACGATAGCCGATAAGATTCTGGACGAAATCCGTTCCCGCTTGAAGTACCTCTACCGCGTCGGGCTGGAATACCTGACCCTGGACCGGCTGGCTTCCACGCTTTCCGGCGGCGAATCGCAGCGCATTCAATTAGCCACGGCGCTGGGTTCCAACCTGGTCGGGGCGCTTTATGTTCTGGATGAGCCATCCATTGGCCTGCACCCTCGCGACACCGGCCGGCTGATTGAGATTATGAAGACCCTGCGCGATCTGGGAAACACCGTACTGGTGGTCGAGCACGATCCCGAGATGATGAGCGAGGCCGACAAACTGTTGGACCTGGGCCCCGGCGCCGGCGAGCACGGCGGCCGCATCATTTACGCAGGCGATTTGGAGGGGCTGCGCGCTGACCCGCATTCGCTGACAGGGCGGTATCTTTCGGGAGAACTGCAAATACCCGTTCCCAAGGAGCGGCGCAAGCTGGGCAAGGCTTGGCTGCGGATTCGCGGCGCGCGCCAGCACAATTTGAAGTCCATTGACGTGGACATTCCACTCGGACTCGTGGTGTGCGTCAGCGGCGTCTCCGGATCGGGAAAGTCCACGCTGGTTCACGATGTGCTCTACAACTCACTCATCTCGCGCCGCGGTCTGCCGGCCCCCCGCGCCGAGTGCGAACGCATTGAAGGCGATCAGCAGCTCGCGGAAATTGTGCTCGTCGATCAATCGCCGCTGGGCCGCACGCCGCGTTCCAATCCCGTCACCTACATCAAGGCTTTTGACGCCATTCGCGATGCCTTCGCCTCCACTCCGGAGGCGCGCAAGCGCGGGTACACGCCGGGATATTTTTCCTTCAACATTCCGGGAGGACGCTGCGAGACCTGCCAGGGCGACGGCACGGTGACCATGGAAATGCAATTTCTCGCGGATGTGGAGCTGGTTTGCGAGGAGTGCCGCGGTCGCCGCTTTAAGCCCGGCATTCTGGAGGTCCAGTACAAAGGGAAGAACATCTACGACGTGTTGCAGATGACGGTGAAAGAGTCCCTGGCCTTTTTTTCCAATATCCCCAAGTTGACCGGGAAGCTCCGCGTGCTGGAGGAAGTTGGGCTGGGGTATCTGCGGCTGGGACAGTCGGCCACCACGCTTTCCGGGGGCGAGGCCCAACGCGTGCGCCTGGCCGCCCACTTGGCGCATCGCGCCAGCGAAAATTCCCTCTTCATTTTCGATGAGCCCACTACGGGTCTCCACTTTGACGACATCAGCAAATTGTTGACGGCTTTTCGCCGCCTGATTGAAACCGGCGCCACCGTTTTGATCATCGAACACAATATGGATGTTCTGAAGACCGCGGACTGGATCATTGACCTCGGCCCGGATGGCGGCGATTCCGGAGGATATGTTGTGGCGGCAGGCACGCCGGAAAGCCTGCTAAGAAACAGCCTCTCGTTGACGGGAAAGTTTCTGGCGAAGTATCTTCCCTCTTCCAAGCCGCCGCGGGCCTTGGTGAAAACGAAGAATTGAAACCATGCGCTCTTCCACAGGATACTTCACCTCTCTGGCGATAACAGCGGTCTCACTGGCCTTGCTGACCCCAGCCCGAGGGACAGCGATTGCCCGGGCCGGGCGGCCCGGCGCGGGTCCATCTCTTCTGCCCGCTTCGAGTGAAGAGAAGAGCGCACCCCTATCGCAGGAACAGACCTTCAAGATGCTTCAGGCCACCGTTCCCTCCCAACAAATCGAGGCTTTCGCGCGAAAGGATGGCGTCGATTTTAAAGTGACTCCCGCCCTCGAACGCGACTTGCGCAAAGCGGGAGCCGCCGAGAGCCTCATCCAGTTGTTGAAGAAGCTGGGCAACGGGCCCGCCCCCGCGCAACCCCCTGTCGCGGGCGAGAGTGAGGACCTTTCCCGGTTACTGCGTACGGCGGAGGATGCTCTGGGGCGGAAGGACTTCGCCGAGGGTGTGAAGGCGTTGAAATCCGTCGTCGCGATTCAACCTGGCATGCCAGAAGCCTGGTTCAACCTGGGCTATGCCTACACCGGTCTGCATGAACCGGATGAAGCGGTCAAGGCCTACCAGAAAACCCTGGAGCTTGCGCCCGATCTTTTTGCCGCGCGGCTGAACCTGGGAATTTTGCTGATGGAACAAAAGCAGCCGCAGGCGGCGCTGGAACATTTGCAGAAGGCCACGACGCTGAAACCGGAGAATGTCCGCGCTCACCTGTATTACGCGCGCGCACTCGCCCAAACCCGCCAGCCGGAGGCCGCCCGGAAAGAGTTTCAGGAGGTTACCCATCTCGACCCGCACTTGGCCATCGCGCCGTTCGAACTCGGCCAACTCGAACTTCAGCAGAAACACCCGAGGGAGGCGCTCGCCGCATTCGGGCAGGCCCTGGCGATGGATCCAAAACTGGTCCAGGCGGGCTTGGGAGCGGCTTTGGCCGCTGAAGCGCTGAACGACACCGCGCAGGCTGTTCCACATTTCGAAAAATACCTGGCATCGCGGCCTGATGACGTGGAGACGCAATTCCACCTGGCGCGGCTCTACTTGGACCAAAATCAAAATGAGAAGGCCGGCGACACTTTGGAAAGCATCTACCGTGTCAAACCGGATCTGCCCGGCCTTACGGCGGCGTTGGGTGATGTCAACGCCCGGCTGAAAAAGCTGCCCGAGGCGGAGAAGTATTATCGCCTGGCGGTGGGCTCGCAGCCGGGCGTTGCGGATCTCCATCGCGCTCTCGGCGAGATTCTGCTGAAGGAACAGAAATTTCCGGAGGCCGAAGGGGAGTTCCGCGCAGCCCTGAAAATTGACTCACACAATCGCGACGCCGCCATCGGGTTGGCTTCCAGTCTTGACCTTCAACAGCGATATCCGGAGGCGATCGCGATTCTTGAACGGTTGGCGAAGGCCCCGGACGCGGCGCCCTATGTGTTCTTCGTCCTGGCTACTTGTTATGACCACCTCAGGGCGCACAAAGAAGCGTTGGCCAATTACGAACACTTCCTGCAACTCTCGAACGGCAAAAATCCGGATCAGGAATGGCAGGCCACCCAACGGGCAAAGCTTCTCCGCCGAGAGCTTTCAAAATAGCTATAATCAAGGGGTATGGCCGGGCAACGCTGGACAGGCTTATCGGTCTGGTTGGCACTCGTGGTGATTGTTCTGGCCGGCTTGTGCGCCAAGGGACGCGAGACCGAAGAGCAATTGCAGCAACGGATCCAGGGCGAACAGAACCCCGTCAAAAAGGCGAAGGACGAAATCAAGCTGGCCCGCCTGAAACTTACGCAAGTCCAAGATGCCTACTCGCAAGGTCATACCGAGGCAGGCGCAAAGCTTCTGGGGGCGTTTATCGATGCCATGAAATCCTCCTGGAAGTTTCTCCAGAATTCCGGACGCAAGGCATCGAAACAACCGGAGGGTTTCAGAGAGCTGGACATTTCGCTCCGCGAAAATGTGCGCACTCTACAAGATTTGGGGCGGACCGTCAGTTACTTCGACCGCGCCCCCCTGATGAATGCTGCGCAGCAATTGGACCAGATGCGGGATGAGGTTCTCCACGCGTTGTTCCCCGAGGACAAAACCCATAACCGCAAGGGTACGCCCGCTCCGCAGACGACCACGAGCCCGGAGAGCCCCATGGGAGCACGGTGAGCGCCGTATGCGCATTTTGACGACTTCAACCCTTTTGCTCGCCGTGGCGCTGGGCATCGCGGCAGGGGCGCAAAAACCCGATTACCTCAGTGACGATGAGGTGGATGAGTTGCGCGAAGCTCAGGGGCCTTCCGAGCGTATCGAAAAGTATTTGTCGTTCGCGCAAGTCCGCCTGGCGCGGTTCGATGATTACCGCAACCGGCGGCCGGACCCGGATTACGATATTCCCGCTTACCTCAATACTCAGCTTGACCAATATATTCGCATCACCGATGCCCTGAAGGACTGGATCGAGGACCATTTCGACCGTCGCGACGACATGCGCACCGGGCTGAAGAAGGTTCTGGAAATGGGCCCCCACCAGCTCGATCAAATGCGGCATATTGAAGAATCATCGGATCCTTACGCTGCCGGTTATCGCAAAACGCTCGGCGACGCCATCGACGATTTCACCGACGCGCTCGACGGCGCCACCAAAGCGCTCTCCGAGCAGTCCAAGCTGTTCGGCGAACTGAAGCGCGAAGAAAAGGCCGACGCCCAAACCATCAAAACCCGCGAAAAGGATGAAAGGAAGCGCAACGTACAAGAAGAGAAGCTGCGGAAGAAGGAGCATGAGAAAGGCCCCCCCACTGACCCGGACGAGGACTGAAAGGCAGTGCCTAGTGGTTAGTTGTGAGTGGCTAGCGAATAGCCACTATGAACTAAGCACTAACCACTAGCCACTGCTCCTATGAAACATGCCGAACAGCTCGCCTTGCCGCTCGGCCCTCCGCCCGACCTCACCGAAGTCTTTCGGCGGGTTTTTTCGCGTCTGCGGATCAAGTCACCCGTCGTGAGTATGGGCGCGCGGTTCCATCCCTTTGCGGGCTTGCGCAGCACCATCAGCGTGAGCAACGGCACCGTGAAAGCGCGCGTGTCTGACGTGCTGGCGGAAGCTTCGCCCCTGGTTCTCGAGGCCTTGGCGGAAATCCTTCTGGCGCGAATCTTCCACCGGCGCCCTTCGCGCGAGGCCCGGGAGTGTTATCTCGCCTACACTTTCCGGCCGGAGATTCGCCGCCGGATCGACGCGGCCCGCCGCGAACGCAGCTCCAAGCGCCTGTTGCCGGCGCGCGGCCGCCACCATGATCTGGAAGAGATTTTCCACGGCTTGAATCACCGCTTCTTCCATGGCCAGATTCCTCCCTCCCGCCTCGGCTGGAGCCACCAGAATTCTCGCCGCATCCTGGGCCACTACGATTCCGGCCACGGGACGATTATCGTCAGCCGCAAACTCGATTCCTCCGCGGTTCCCCGCTATCTGGTAGAATACGTCGTTTACCACGAAATGCTGCACATCCGTTTTCCGGTCGAGCGGCGCGGCCACCGGAGAGTGGTCCACTCGCGGGAGTTCCGCGAGGCCGAGACAAAGTTCCCCCAATACGAATTAGCCTGCCGGCAAATCAAGCACCTTTGCGCCTGACATCCGGTTGCGGCAGGCGCCCCAAGGAGGAAGACCCAATGGCCCGCGGATTCACTTCCCTCACCCTCACGACGGCCGCTTTGCTTCTCAGCTTGGCCCCGGCTCGCTCCGCCCGCGCCGCGGATGATCTTGCCGTCGCCTCACCCGATGGCAAGGTGGTGATTTCCTTCGCCCTCAAGTCTAATCCCCAGCCCTACCTTTCCGGTGAGCGCGCTTACTACCGCGTTAGTTACAATGGCGTGCCGGTGTTGACCGACTCTCCCTTTGGCCTGGACTTCGAGGGCGCTCCCCCGCTGGACCATGACTTTGAGATTACCGGCACGGACCGCCATTCCCGCAACGAATCGTGGACGAACCCATTCGGGGCGCTGCGCGACGTCCCCGATCATTACAATCAGCTCCGCGTTTCGCTGCGCGAAAAGCCGGCCCCCCGCCGCCAGGTGGACTTGATTTTCCGCGCCTACAATGAAGGCGCCGCCTTCCGGTATTTCCTGCCGCAGCAAGACGCCATAGAAAAGTTCACGCTCATGGCGGAGAACACCGGTTTTTATTTCGCCCGCGACGCTTCCGCATTTGCCCTGAACAAGGGCCGCTTCAACACCGACAACGAAGGTGAGTACCTCCCGATCAATCTGAATATGATCAAGCCTGCTTCCATCATCAATCTGCCGCTGCTCGTGGAGATTCCCGGCGGCCCCTGGGTGGCGTTGCTGGAAGCCGATTTGACGGACTATGCGGGCATGTACATGGGCGGGGTTCCGGGATTCGAAAATGCCCTGGTGAGCAAACTCTCCCCGGGCCCCGACCGCATGGACCGGGTGGTTATCGGCTCCACGCCCAAGGCCACGCCCTGGCGAGTGCTCCTGATCAACGATCGCCCCGGCGGCCTGATCGAATCCAACTATCTCATTCTGGACCTCAGCCCGCCGTCGATGATTGGCGACACTTCCTGGATCGTACCCGGCAAGGCGGCGTGGGATTGGTGGTCAGGTGATTTGGCCCGGAACGTCGATTTCCAGCCGGGAATGAACACCGCCACCATGGAGCACTACATCGATTTCGCCGCCGAGCACCGCCTGGAATACATGCTCGTGGACGCAGGTTGGTACCCCGCGAAAAACTACACGGATGCGGGAAATATTCTGACCTACGTGCCGGAGGTGAACGTCCCGGAGATCATCGCTTACGGGAAGCAGAAGGGTGTGAAAGTGCTGTTGTGGGTTTTCTGGGGAGCGGTGGATAAACAGATGGATGCGGCGCTGGACCTTTACTCCAAGTGGGGCGCCGCGGGCATCAAGGTTGACTTCATGAATCGCGACGATCAGGAGATGGTGAATTTCTACGAACGCCTGGCCCGCAAGACCGCCGAGCACCATCTGGTTCTGGATTATCACGGAGCGTACAAGCCCACGGGCCTGCGCCGCACCTATCCCAATCTTCTTACCCGCGAAGGCGTAATGGGTCTGGAATACAACAAGTGGAGCGACCGCTCGACGCCTGTACACAACGTCACCATCCCCTTCACCCGCATGCTCGCCGGCCCCATGGACTACACTCCGGGCTGCTTCAACAACGCCACACGCGAACAATTCAAACCCCGGAACCTCGACCCAATGTGCCAGACAACCCGGGCGCAACAGTTGGCCATGTACGTAGTGTTCGAAAGCCCGCTATCGATGCTCTCGGATTATCCCGAAATCTATGACCATACCCCGGAAATGGAATTTTTGGATAAGGTTCCCACCGTTTGGGATGAAACCAAGGTTGTCAACGGCGAGCCCGCACAGTACGTCACCATCGCGCGCCGCCACGGCACCGACTGGTTTCTGGGAGCCATGACCAATTGGGATCCGCGTGACCTGGAGATTCCTCTCAGCTTCCTGGGCGCGGGCGAGTTCGAAGCGCAAATCTTCGCCGATGGCGCGGATGCGGATAAAGTCGCCACCAGCGTGGCCATTAGCAAGAAGACGGTGAAGGCGGGAGATAGGCTGGCGATTCATTTGGCGCCTGGAGGGGGCGCCGCGCTGATTTTTAAGCGGATGTAATGCGGCCGGTACCTGCCCTGCCTCGGCGGGAAGCGCAGGGAATTGTAGCGTCGATCTCCGATCGACGAGGGCGGCCGGAGACCCCCGCTTCAGCGCGTTGGGGCGCAGTACCCATTGAGCAAGGTTGGGGTTGGTGGCGCTCCGCGCGCTACTTGTTCCGAATCTGAATTAAGGTAATGGCGATGGAAACTGCCAGCAGCGCCAGTGACCCTCGTCGCTACACCACAAACCGGCCCACTGCCGGAAATCCTGAAAGACGAAAACAATTCCACCCTTCGAGCGAGGGTTTATACTAAGGGTGCAAGGCCGAGGTTTCACCATGCCGTATTGCGCAAAATGTTTGATTGAATATGTGGAAGGTACTGCCCAGTGCGAGGATTGTGGCGCTTTCTTGCTGCCCGGTTCGCCGCCCGAGGCGCCTCCGCGCGTTGATCTCGCCAGGGAGAAAGATGTGAAGCTGGTCCCGGCGCGCATTTTCAACGGCTCCACCGCGCAGATGGACGCCGAATTGGCGCGCAACATTCTTCAAACCCAGGGGATTCCCAGCACGATATCGGGTGAGGGTCTCTCGGACCCGTTCCCCGTGATGGAAGTCCACTTGCTCGTCCGCGAAGAGGACGCCGCGCACGCCGAGCGCACCTTGCAGGACTACCTTGACACGGATGTGCCGTCAGCCCCGGAAGATCCGGATTCCACTGAGGGCGAATCGCGCCAGTAGGGCTGTGCCCCCGACCTCGCGTGCTCCCGCAAGGGCACCCAGTCACTGGTCAGTTATCACGCGTCCCTGCCCGTGGGTGCTCGTCCCTGGCACCAGACACCTGTCACCTGCCTGGTCACTTGCCACTCGTCCCTGCGCCAGGCTTGTTCGGCCCCACCTGCTTCTGCAAGCGCGCCACGGCTCGCTGCGCGTCTTTGGCGTCGGCAGCGTCTTTGGCGGAGGGAAGCTCGGAGAGATAACGCTCATAGGCCTCGAGCGCTTTCCGCTTCTCCTTCATTCGCTCATACACCTTGCCCAACCCCAGGTATGCCGGCGCGTACTGGGGGTCGTCCTGCACCGCTTCCTGAAACCGGCTGAGAGCTCCCTTCAAGTTTCCCTGATGCAGATAGACATTCCCGATCTCGACGCATTTCGCCGGGCCGGGGCTGGTGTACTTCCAATCAGGATCGATGGGGTAGGAGGGAATTTTCTCGGGTACCTGCGCGCGGACGACGGGAGCAGCGACAACAGTGCCCAGCACGACGAACCATGCGGCCTTGAGACACCATGTTTGAAAATCTGGTAGGAGCGGTGGGATTCGAACCCACAAAAGACGCAGGGTTTAAGCCTGCCGCATATGCCAACTCTGCTACGCTCCCGGAAAGTGGCGGAGGGCGGAGGAGTCGAACCCCGAGGTTTTACCCTCCCCTGGTTTTCAGGACCAGTTGCCAACCGTTTAGCAGCGCCCTCCTTGGCGGAAGAAGCAGGGATCGAACCTGCGCCGGTTTTACCCAGACTCCGAGTTAGCAACCCGGTGCCTTACCGCTCGGCCATTCTTCCGGTGCCCAAGAGAGGATTCGAACCTCCAACATCCAGCCCCTCAGGCTGGCACGTCTGCCAATTGCGTCACTTGGGCATAAATTGGTCCCGCTGGGTGGATTCGAACCACCA
>JBEKNU010000163.1:0-16583 GCA_049522495.1 Terriglobia bacterium | reverse complement strand
GCCTCCCCCTGTGCTCGGGATTTGTGTTGGTCCACATATCCCTTAACAGGTTCGGGGCAGGATGCGCTACCCCTTTCGATCTATCGCGCCTTACCCACGAATTCCACGGAGGAACCCCTTTTATTTCCCCCCTCGCCGCAGAGCTTTTTTGCTAACTGACCTATTTTCAAATGTTTGCCGATCGTCACAATCCCCCCGATTCTTCGCTAACCCGTTTTTTTTCATCAACATTCAAGGTTCGCCAGGACTCTTCACTTTTTTCAACCTTCGCCCTGAGCACTGATCTCTAACTGACTTATTTTCAGATCATTGGATATCTGCCGCGGGCACCGCCAACTTCCCGAGTTTTCTGCCATCTGCTGTATTTTCATCAACATTCAAGGTTCGCGAGGGGCTTTCCCGGTCTTCCTTCTCGCTGGCTTGGCATTTGATCTTCTGTAGGGCCGAACTGCGTTCGGCCTCTGGGCGAGTGCAACTCGCCCCCAAGATTGAAAACCCGGTCCCATTTCCAAATTCCAGCCCCGAGGGGGCCTCCGCGAAAGCAGCCCACGGCGTTAGAAATATCGCATCCCAATCGGACGTGGCGGCGAAGCTCCCAATGGACGGATACTCGGGGCCCCCTTGCCGTCGTCCGTCTGCTGAGGGGCTCTGATAGACCGCCCCTTCGGGGCTGCGCGGCCAAGTTCTTTTCAGTCATTTTCGGTTTTGGGGACAGGGCCATAGGAGCGCCTTCCGTTCGTGTAACGAGCGGCAAAACTCCTTTCAGTTTTCGTCGGGTTCTTCCTCAGGGACATGCAGACCACCCTGCGTGCAGAGATGAGGCACTTGCGGTCGTGAGCTATAGCCTCGTGCTCCGCTCGGCGGCACAAGGGCAATAGCCTCGACTTTATAATAGGCCTTCCGCGTCGCAGTTGTCAAGTGGTTAATTGTAAAATTGTGTAAGCGGGACAGATGGGGCCTAAAAGCATTCTTGCGCTGCCAGCAGCATTTAGTGGGCGCTGGCGCCGAGCGCAGCTCTGCGATTCACGCGATTTCGATGGATGTCCGTCCCGCACGAGAACGCAGAGCGTTGCTCTGCGCAAGCCGGCACGAACACCAGGATGCTATAAATTGACAATCTTTGTTATGAGCGCTACGCTCGGGCAAGGAGGAGTAATGAACGTTTCCCTTACCCCCGAGCTGGAGCAGTTTGTCCAAGCCAAGGTCGAAAGCGGTCGGTACAACTCGGCCAGCGAGGTCGTCCGTGAGGCGCTCCGCCTGTTGGAAGATCACGAGCAGGCGCGGACTACCCAGCTCGCTGAATTCAACCGGGAATTGGGCAGGCGCCTGGCGTCCCTCGATAGCGGAGAGAGGGTTGACCCGGCCAAAGTCCGAAGCCGCTTACTGAGAAAATCTGAAGACCGGCGGAACCGGCGCGCATGAGCGGCTACCTTCTCGGCCGCGATGCGGAACGGGATCTCGATGATCTCTGGGAATACATCGCGCAAGATAGTGTGGAGGCGGCTGATCGCCTGATGGGCGAGATCTTCGAGGCGTTTGAGGCTTTAGCCCGGAACCCCGGCATTGGCCATAAGCGGGAGGACCTCACCAAGATCCCGGTGCTTTTCTCGCCGGTAGGCAACTACCTCATCATCTATCGCGCCGCGGGAAGTCTGGTGGAGATTGTCGCAATTGTCCACGGGAAGCGGGATATCCCGATGTTTCTGCACCGACGAGGCGCTGAATAAGGTGCCCCCCTCCGGCCCCAGCCTTCCGCCTATCCCCACTCGCCGGGGCTCGCCATAGGCGCTCGCTGTCCGCTGCCTTCCGCCTACTGCCTCCTGCTTTCAGCCTATTGCCTACCGCCCTCTGGTTCCACACGATAAAACGCCAATTGCGCCTCGCCGGGGCGCGGGGCGCAAACGCGGCACGTGATCCGCCTTCGTCAGTCCGTCACCCGGGCGGTCAGGACGAGCACGATGGCGTTGTCGGACAATTCGAACGAGGTCTTGCCCACCACCACTTTCTGTCCAACCGGGATGTCAATGTCGGTGCGAAGTTCTGCGTGACTCAGATTTTTTGTCGCTGTTCCCTTGGGCTCAATGGTGGTGGGGCTTTCGGAGATGGAAAAGCTCAATTCGCGCAGGTGAATGGTTGGCTTCTCCTCTCCGCCACCGATATCCATGCGGCGGATGGAGAGACCGAAGTCTGCTCCCCCAGGGGGGTGGCCTGCCGCACCATGAATTTGGGCTCCCTCTCCATCCCGGATGCGTACGAGAGTTGTGTTTAACAGGTGGAAGCCCCGAAAAGTCAAAACCTTCTTTAATTGCGTGGCAACGTCGTTAAGGTCGGGAGGGAGGTCGGTACCTTGGCTCGGCTGGGGTGTCGCCATGAGGTAATAGGCCGTCAGCTCGACGTTTCGTGCGGGTGGTGGAGGCACATCCAACTTCTTGATGGCTTCTTCCACTGCCTCTACCTGCGCGGGAGTGCCGGTTACGGCGAGCACCTTCATATGCTCGTCCACTTGGAGAGTACCCCCGAATAAAGAAAGCAGGTGGTAGATCCGTTCGGGGTCTGCATACTTGAGTTGAATGACCTTGACAGGACCTTTGTCAGGGGGCTTCTGAGTTGTTTCTAGCTGCTGTCCCCACGCTGGAACGCTCAGGGTCAGAAAGGTGGCGACGATCGCCCAGAGGATTACATTGGTTTTTCGCATTTTCAATCTCCGTTTCAGTCAACCAGCCAATAGATGACCACGTTGGGATTATCGGTAATCAGCTTGACGGTTAGGGGTTGCAGATGCTGAGCATCGGCGCTTGCACGCAACGAGCCGGAAGAAAACTCATCCGGCGGCCCCGCGTGTGGGCTTTTCAGTCTTCCTGCCACGGATGGCGCCGGCAAGATGGAAGTCGCCCTCATGCCCCCCGGGGGGTTAATGCTGGAATGCCTCGCTGCCGGCACGGATTTTGCAGACCGGGCTCCTATTCTCGAATCTCCATTTTCGATCTTGCTGGCGGCGGAATGCAGCGGCGCGCTCGCGGGAGCGGATTTTTCGGCAACCTCTTGTGTGGCCTCTTCCCGGGAGTGATGGCGCAGGATGAGCACCGCAAGAACCAGTGCCGCAATCAATCCTGCTCCCCATGCGAGCCGCCACACAGGAAAAACTTGCCGCGGCGTGGCACTTGCCAGCCCGTTCCGAACGCGCCTTCGAACTTCCTGCACCATGGGCTCGTCCACCGGCTCCTCGCCGAGCTCCTTCAGCAGGGCTTGGCTGATCTTCAATGATTCCGAAAATTGCCGGCAGGAAGGGCAGGCCCGCAAGTGTTCGGCAACGGCGCGGCCCTGGGGTTCCGGCAGATCGCCTTCCACGTCGAGCGCGATGAGTCTTTCGAAATCCGGGCAATTCATGGGCGCCTTCTCTCCATCCTCTCCACGAATTTCTTGATTTTCACCCGCGCCGCGCAGATCTGGGAGCGCACGGTCGTCTCCGAGGACCCCAGGATGCCGGCAACCTCGCTGGTGGCGAGTCCTTGGATATCGCGCAGCACCACCGCCGCGCGCTCTTTCTCCGTCAGCGTCTGCAAGGCAGCGGCAACCATTCGCTTCTGCTCGGCCCGCGCGATTTCGCCGGCGGGATCGGCGGTCATGCTTGCCGGATCAACTTCTTCCACCGGAATGGCTGCCTCCCGGCGGCGCTTCCGATGCAGGTCGTGACAGGCATTGACGGTCATGCGGTAAAGCCATGGCAAGAGTGGGCGCTGCGGGTCGACGCGGTGCAGGTGCCTGTACAGTCGCAGGAAAACCTCCTGCGCGGCGTCCTGGGCGTCTTCCTTTGAGCCGAGCAAGCGCCAGGCCGTCATCAAAACCCGCCGCTCGTAGCTGCGCAGGAGCTCGTCGAAAGCGGCCCGGTCTCCCGCCATGGCACGTTCGAGGGCCTGCGCGGATTCCGCTCTGCTATCCTCTCGCTCCGGGGCGGGGCCCGTCATCGTTAGCGCCAGCTCTTGGGATTCCATCTTCCTTCCATACATAGATACTCACCGGGCAGCGAAAATGTTGAGGGATTTTCTCTCTGCCTACTGTCTACTGTTCTCCGCCGCCAAGCGGTAAAACGCCAACTGCGCGTCGCCGTGGCGCAGAAGGCGGGTGCGGTGGAGGGTGAGGTAATTCTCTTCCAGTTGGATATGCTTCGAGTGCTCCGCGATGACGATGGAGGTAGGCAGCAGCAGCGACCCTCGCGCGAGCTGGCGCAGCGTGTGGTGGTACTCGCGAATTTCCTCGTAGGGTGGGTCGAGGAAGACCATGTCGAAATGTTCACCTTCGCGTTCCAGCCGCTCCAGGCCCGTCAGCACGGCGCAAGTAAGGAGCGCGTATCCGGAATCGATCTTGAGCTCCGCCAGATTTTGCCGGATCAGTTGGGAGGCGGCGCGGTGATGCTCGATGAAAACCACGTCGCGCGCGCCGCGGCTCAAGGCTTCCAGGCCCACCCCTCCCGTACCGGCGTAGGCATCGAGAAAAGTCGCGCCTTCCACGCTCGGGCCGAGGACGTCAAACAAAGTTTCGCGCATCTGGTCCGTGGTGGGACGCAGATTCCCACCCTTCAAAGTGCGCAAGCGAAGACCGCGGTAGGTTCCGGAGATGATTCTCATAATCGAGTTATCGGATCATTGATTCATTGAATCATTGAGTCATTTGACTCACTGGATTATCCGGGCGGTAGGGCAATTCATTCATCCGCCGGCCTGCAAACGCTTTCAATGACACAATGCGTCAATGACCAAATGAATCAATTAAGCGACGCTCGCCAGGCCGTAACGGCGCGGCCACTCGGTGCGGAGGTACGTGACGAAGGCCTGCAACTCTTCCGGCGAAGGTGGATTCGCGACAAACTCCGCCGCCTCGCGCTTGGCCCATTCCAGGATTTCCTGGTCGCGCAGAAGGTTGGCGATCCGAAACGCCGGAATCCCCCACTGGCGCGTGCCGAAGAACTCGCCCGGACCGCGCAGCTTGAGGTCGATCTCCGCGATGCGAAAACCGTCGGTGGTCGCCACCATGGTGTTCAGCCGCTCTTGGGAAATTTCCGTGCGGCGCTCGTCGGCCATGAGCAGGCAATAGGACTTCTTGCTCCCGCGCCCGATGCGTCCGCGAAGCTGGTGAAGTTGCGACAATCCGAACCGGTCGGCGTGCTCGATGAACATGATGGTGGCGTTGGGCACATCCACACCCACTTCCACCACCGTGGTGGCCACCAGAATCTGCACCTCGCCGCGCTTGAAGCGCTGCATCATGTCTTCCTTCTCATCGCTCGCCAGGCGGCCGTGCAGCAGGCCCACGCGAAATTCCGGAAAAACGTTGCGCGCCAACTGCTCGTACATGCGCACGGCGGGCTTGAGGTCCAGCTTACCACCCTCTTCGATGACCGGACACACCACGAAAGCCTGCTCGCCGCGCTTTATCTTTTCGCGCAGGAAAGTATACGCGCTCGGGCGGTCGCGCTCCTCGATAAGCTTGGTCACGATGGGCGTGCGATGGGGCGGCATCTCGTCGATCACGGAGAAATCCAGGTCGCCATACAGCGTCAGAGCCAGCGTGCGAGGAATAGGCGTGGCGGTCATCACCAGGACGTCGGGATGATAGCCTTTGCGCATCAATTCGAAGCGCTGCAACACGCCGAAGCGGTGCTGCTCATCCACCACCACCAGACCAAGCCGCGCAAAGCCCACGTCCTCCTCGATCAGCGCGTGCGTGCCGATCACCAGATGGATGGCGCCCGCGGCGACGTCGCGCTTGATTTCCGCCTTCTCCGCCGCCTTGCGAGCGCTGATGAGCAGCTCCACGCGGTAATCAAGCGGACGGAACAACTGCTTGACGTAAAGGTAATGCTGCATGGCCAGGATTTCCGTGGGCGCCATCAGCGCCACCTGATAACCGTTTTCAATCGCCAGGATGGCGGCCTGAATGGCGACAATGGTCTTGCCGGAACCCACGTCGCCTTGCAGCAGACGGTTCATGGGGCGCACCGAACACATGTCGTCCACGATTTCCTTCAGCACCCGCTTCTGCGCGCTGGTGGGGTGGAAGGGGAGGATTTTGCGAATGGCCTGGCGGGCGCTGTCCTTCACCCGGAACTCGATGCCCGCGAGCGCCTTGGCCTTGCGGCGCTTGAGCGCCAATCCCGCGCCCACACTGAAAAACTCTTCGAAAATCAAGCGGATTTGCGCCGGCGTGCGGAAAGCGCAGAGTTTCTCCAGGTCCTGCCCGGCCGGAGGGAAGTGGGTTTGGGCAACCGCGGTGGCGCGGTCGAGCAACCGGTTTTTCTGCACCACGGTGGCCGGCAGCCGGTCAGGAATTTGGCCTTCGAGCCCCTCCAGCGCCGACCACATCAGCCGCCGCAGCACGCGCGGCCCCAGCGCTGCCATGGATTCATAAATGGGCACCACTCGGCCAATTTCCAGTGAATCGCCGCCCTCCGCTTCTTCCTCCGGCAGGATTTCAAATTGCGGCTGGATGATCTCCATCGTCCCCGTGCCGTAACGGTCGCGGTCAACTTTGCCGTAGAAAAACACCTGCTGCCCGGAATGGAAAACTTTGTTCTTCTCCAGGTAAACCGCGTTGAACCACTTGCACCTCAGCATGCCGCTGGAATCGCTGGCGGCGAGGTCATAGATGTAAAGGCCGCGGCGGGTGCGCATCAGGCCACAGGTGAGGACTCGCGCCAGGACCGTGGTGGTCTGGCCGGGCACCAGATCGCGAATGCGCGTCAGACGCGTGCGGTCTTCGTAACGAAACGGGGTGTAATAGAGCAGGTCTTCCACCGTGCGGATGCCGCGCGAGGCAAGAAGCTCCGCGCGCACGGGACCCACGCCTTTCAAGAACTGCACGTCGGATGCGGCTGTGAGTTTGGAGTTCGCCATTCTGCTCCGATTTGACTATTATAGCCGGGACAACGGTGTCGCTTGCGCCTCACCGCCGGATATCTTACCGGACAGGCCGTCCAGGCGGCGGGAAAACTGCACGGCTGCATCTTCGCGCCCCGGGGCCTTCCTGGGACGTCGCGAAGGAATATCTTTACCGCCCCTTTTGCGCCCATGCCTCTGACGCGCGACAAATGGATAAAGTTCGTGGTGGCCATCGCTCTCGGCAACGCCCTGTATTTTGCGCTGTCGCCGCACCTACCGCCCGCCGCACAACACCGCGCGTGGACTGTCGACCTGGGGACAGTAGTCGACTTCTGGCTATGCCTCCTGGTTTATGGCCTCCTGGAACTCGGCGCCTTCTTCCGACGCGAGGATGCCGGCCGTCGTGGGCCAAAGAAGTAGCGAGGGATGGGACGATTCCATCCGCAATGCCTGGAGGTTTCGCCCCTGGGTAAGCAAGCCTGCATTCCCGAGGCCTTATTCGACCTATAACTAATTTTTGTTTGCCAATGGGCTGACTTGGGACTAGACTGCCCTCTTACGGCTTGATCGGCGGAAGCAAATAGCATCCTCACCAGAAGCACTAAAGCAGCGTGTTGTACCCCAAGTTGACCTCGCCTTAAGCCGGTAAGTCCCGCACCAATAACCACGCTTGAACACGGGGAAAGAGGTCGCGAGCGCGGGGAAAAGGGCGTGCCCAAGGAGAAGTTGGGGCACGGTAAAAAACTTTAAAGTTCACCTCGGCAATTGCCGAAAATACACAGGAGGTATGTTGAAAGTGGAAATGAACGAGCAAGTGGGTGTAACTGCTGGGGAAATATGGCACCTGTTGAATGATCTCGGCCCGCAAACACTGGCCCAACTGAAGAAAAAGGTCAACGGCTCAGGCGAAGTCGTCGACTTTGCTCTAGGCTGGCTGGCGCGGGAAGACAAAATCGACATTTCCCAGGAGAAGAAAAGTTTTAAGGTCGCCTTGAAGTAATCACGGACGGTCTCCAGAGAGCCCCCCGAGCATCGAAAGCCTGCCGATGCGGGCCGGGTTGTGCAGGGGGGTGAAGAACCGAGGGAGGGTGCCGGTCCGGCGCGGTCGGGCGGGCAGCTTATTCGCACTACGAACTTGCCGCAGTGGTGTTCTCTCCCCAGGTTCTTCACAAAGCAATTCGAACGGCTCCGCACGGCTGCGGAGTGCGCCCTCCAAGAAACCCGGCGTGGTGGAGGAAGGACTCGAGGCAAATCTAAGGGAGCGCTTATGATGGAAAGAACCCCGGCCCTGCTCGTCCACCACAATTCCGAAACGCTGGCTACCCTCAAAGGCGCCTTGGAGCGCCAGGGTATGCGCACCCTCCACGCCGAATCGCATGCGCAAGCCAAGCGCTTGCTGGGCGGACTGAACCCCGCGCCGCTGGTCTTCACGGACACGCAACTGCCCGATGGCACGTGGGCCGACATTCTGGCTTTGGCCGATAAAGCCCCGCTGCCAGTGAATGTGATCGTCGTGGCGCGTCTTGTGGACACGCGTTTCTATGTGGAGGCCATTGAAGCGGGCGCCTTCGATTTTATCGCGCCACCCTTCGTGGCTACCGATCTCGCTTACGTGGTGCGGAGCGCCCTCGATAATGTCGCCGCCCGGCGCGCCGCCCGCCCTCCTTCCGCCCACACTGAGGAGGAGGCCCTTCTGGCTGAGGTGCAAGAGCCCGGAACCCAGACCGCGACCAACTGACGCGCTCCCTGAGCATTCCACGCCGGCGTCACCCGTAGTAACAAGGACCTCAATCGTGGTACACTAACCTCTAGGTTCTTGGGCCCTGAAGTCGCGAATCCCCCAGATCGGACCTTCCAGTAATACGTGCATTTCTTGGGCGATTTTGTTCGATGTGTTCGCGATATTAGTCGTAGGGGCAAGCCTCGTGCTTGGCCATTCAAGGGTACCCACGAGCGGCGCCCCTACGTGATGCCGCAAGGTCTTTCCTGAAAAGTGGCCAGTCCATTGGATCCCAGGATATGGTGTGCGACATGCAAGGGCAAGGTAAGGGCGCGAGGGTGTGGCGTTGCTTCCCCGCGCGTCGTAACGTGCAAGTCCAATAATGGCAATTTTCGCGCCCTCGAAAGGATTCCCAGGTTGTTACCACTTCACTCGTCAGGGAGGCGTTTTCCTTAAACAGAGACCGCACTTGGGTGACTTCTGGTGGTAGATGTTGAGGTGCGCGGATAAATGAACCACGATACATTGTATGGCGTCTTTTTGTCGGATATTAACCTTAGTACCTTTGTACTCTTTACCCAGGGTGGCCCCTTCATTAGGATAATCTAGTGTTTCTCCAACGAAGGGGAGCGGTAACGGATGTGGGGACCCTGGAAGATCGGAAACACCCATAACATCGTGCGAGAAATTGCTCTTGGTGAGATGGAGTGAACGCTCGCTAGAGGGGATACTTCCCATTCGAACGGCCTTAGTCAAATCCGGAATACTCACGGTTGAGGAAGCGACGCACTATTTCGAGCTCGCCCAAGCTCGGAGTGAGCCGTTGTGGAAGATCCTGTTAGAAGAAAACAAGATTACCGAAACATGGTTGGCTGATTCGTTTTCGCGGCGCCTGCGTGCTCCCCTTGCGGGTGTGGGCCCCCTTGACATCGACGAGGAAGTGGCGCATCGGATTACTGAGACCCTGGCCCGCAAGCACGAATGTATCCCCGTGGGGATGAAGGGGCGACACCTGCAGGTGGCCTTCGTTGACCCTTCGAACCTCACTTCGGTACAGGCTATTGAGTTCTTCACCGGGACCAAAGTTCAACCTCTAGTGGGGTTACGATCTCAGGTTCTGGAAGCTATTGAAAGGTACTATTCCCGAGAAGAGGCTCTCGACATTATCGATAAGGCCGGAGATCTGTCCGAAATTCAGATCTTGTCGACACGCGAGGACCTCGACCTGGACGAAACGGCCTCGGTGCGGAGCGCGGAAATCCCGCCCATCATTAAGCTCGTCAACATGATCATGGCGGAAGCCCTGCGCGCACAAGCGAGCGACATCCACATTGAACCCGCCGAGCACGAAATTCAAATTCGCCTGCGAGTGGATGGTGTGCTTAGGGACTATCTGAAAGCTCCCGCCTGGCTGCAAGCCGGACTGACCTCGCGCTTGAAGGTTCTGAGCAAGCTCGACATCACGGAAAGGCGGGTTCCGCAGGATGGACGCTTCAAGGTACGCTCCCAGAACCGGATAACGGATTTGCGGATTTCGACCTTGCCTACCCAGTTTGGTGAGAAGGTGGTGATACGCGTCCTGGGGTCCTCGGAGGGGATTCCCTCTCCTGAACAGTTAGGCGTTCCCAACGAGGAATTGCCAGCCGTCCTGGAAGCGGTAAAGCAGCCGCAGGGCATGATAATTGTCACCGGCCCGACGGGAAGCGGTAAAACCACCACCCTCTATTCACTTCTCAATTACAAGCGCTCCAGCGAAGTCAACATTGTGACCGTTGAGGACCCCATCGAGTACCACTTGCAGGGCGCGAACCAGGTCCAGATCAACCCCAAGGCCGGGCTCACGTTTGCGTCTTGTTTGCGCTCGATCCTGCGCCAGGACCCGGACACGATTCTGGTGGGGGAGATTCGCGACCACGAGACCGCGGAAATCGCCTTCCATGCGGCCATGACTGGCCACCTGGTCGTGACCACGCTGCATACGAATAATTCGGTGGCCACGGTCCTGCGGTTGTTGGACCTCGGAATCGATCCCTTTGTGCTTACTTCTTCCTTAACCCTGGTGGTCGCGCAACGACTGGTGCGCGTCACCTGCGAGGCGTGCCGGGAGATTTACCACCCGAGCCTCCACATCCTGGATCGGTTGGGTTGGGACGATCCCAAATTCAGCTTCAGCCGTGGAAAGGGCTGCAAGGCCTGCCACGGTACGGGATTCAAGGGGAGGATCGGTATCTATGAGATGCTGCGCATGACTCCGGCTGTGCGTGAAGCCATCAACGGGCGTTCTCCCGAACCGGTTATCCGAAAGGCGGCGGTACAAAGCGGCATGGTACAGTTGCTGGAGGCAGCCCGCAACAAGATCCGACAGGGCAAGACGACGCCCGAGGAAGTAATGCGCGTCATTCAATGGGTGGATGAGGGCCGGTCTTCTTGCCCGCAATGTGGGAAGCAGCTCTCCAAAAAGACGAGAAAATGCAAGAACTGCGAACCCAAGGTGAAGCCTGTCTGCGTCTCCTGCGGCTTGACTCTGGATCCATCCTGGCAGGTGTGCCCACATTGCGCATCTCCCATTCTTCCCGAGGAGCAGCAGCCTCCTGCCAAGCCGAAATGGGAGAGGAGCGAACTCGGCAATATCAGGAAGACATCGGGAAGCCTCCAGTAAGAAATTCGTTGACCTCTCGAGCCATTATCGCCAAAGGGCCCCGGTACGCACCCCCAATCTCCCCGGCGGCGGCACCCTTGTTCTTCCAGTTATCAATTCACCGTGAATTCTTCCGTGTAAGTAAGGGTCGCACCCATCGCGTCCTCGGGCCTCTGCACGAGCGGCCCTTGCAGTCGCTGTCCCAGGCTCCCGACCACCAGCAGAACGGGTGGGGGCTGCCAACGGGGGGCAAAGTCGGCCTTGACTTGTACCCGGAAGGTTCCCGGCGTGAAAGGCCGGCCTTTGTCGAGCAGCGGGCGAGTTTCGAAGCGCCCTTCGATAACAGTGACCGGGTAATCAATGGCGACCACCGTGTCACCGTCCAAGACGCGAACCTCCATCTGCGTTGCGGCGGGCAGGTTGCACAGGCCGGTTACCCGCAAGTTTCCCGCATCACTACGTTGCACCTGCAATTGAAACTGCGGTACGATCGTACCCACCGGGTGGGAAATGTATTGCAAAATTTCCAAAGCCTCCACCTTTGCCCCGCTCCTGTGCTCCCGCCACGCCCAGATCGAGGAGACGGCGAGGAAGAGAATAAGCGAGGCAATCAACCACTTCCCCCGGCGCGAGAAGTGTTGCCGGGGAGGTCTTACGGGGCGGGGCGCAAGCGAGGAGAGGTCAATGTCCTTGAGGATGGTCCAGGTGCCATCCGGCTGCTGCTTGTAGATCATGCCCGGGGCGCTAAGAGCGAAGCCGCAGACGCTGCACTCAAGTCGAGCTCGATCCTGAACGTGGCCGCAGGAAGGACAGGCGACGGAGCTTACCGGGGGAGAGGAATCTTGGGGCATAGCAATTGGACTTGCGACCTTTCTCCCACCCTTGAGGGTCTGAGTTGGCTCCATTCTATCCATTCCTGCCCTGCCAGACAACGCTGTTCGGAGGTCGAGCCTCCACTCCCCGCCGGACAACTGACCCGGACCAGCGCGGGATTCTCACTGATCGAGACCCTCGTGGCGCTGACGGTCCTGGCCTTCGCGCTGCTGGGATTAGCCATGTTGTTTCCCGCCGAGGAACGTCTGGCCAAATTGAGTGGTGTAACGAGCGAAACCGCCAGGCTGGCTCAGAAGGAACTCGACCAGATTCGCGAGAACATCTCCGCCCCCTCGGGAAGCTTCACGGATCTGGACGGCAATACCGTGGAAGTGGCGTGCCCGGGAACGCCGGGAACAAGTTGTGGGAATCCGCTCACCGCATCGGGGCTCATCGACTTCTCGCAGGCGGCCCCGGTGGGGTTCTCAACGCAATTGACTGATCCTTCCGGTCAACAGTACTCGATCCGATGGAACATCTCGGTGACGAACAGCAATGGCAGGAAGACCGTCCTCGCGGGCAAGGCAGTGAATCTTACCGGGGGGCTGGCGCCCGTCGTGCAGTTCCAGACCCTGACCGCGCCCTAGAGACCTTGACTTATGTTGGTAAGAAAACATCAATCGGGCAAGGCAATGCCAGGAGAAGGGACCGGCTTCATTCCCGGCCCGCCAAACTTCTCGGACGCGGGTGGAACCCTCCTCGAACTGGTCATGGTGGTTGCCTTGTTCGGAACCCTCACGGCCATGGCGCTGGCCCTGGTGCTGCAAAGTTATAAAGGTGTACAGCTTCGGTTGAGTACGTCGACCTTGTTTGACACCGGGACGACAGCGCTCAACCAAATGACCAGGGAACTCCGCATGGCCGGCTATCCCTCCGCCAAACTCTTCACTTCCTCGGCGGTGGCAAGTTCTCCGGGGCTTGTCGCCACGCCATTCGTTACGGTCACCGCCTACGACTTGGTTTTTCAAGCCGATACCAATCAGGACGGCACCGTGGAACAAGTCGAATATGTCCTCGCTTCCGGCTCACAGAATCTGTACCGCAATAGCACCTTGAAAAACCTGGACGGAACGCTGGCGTCATCGACGGTGACTACTCTTTTGCTCAATAACGTTCAGAACCAGATTCAAGGGAAGCCCTTGTTTGCCTGGAACACCAATCCCTTGGACGCTCAATCGTTCCCTCTGAATGTACAGACCATCTACATTAACCTGGTTCTTCAGTCCAGCGGCAACGAGAGCGGTTCTCAGGCGGCGGTGACCCTGACGGCAACCTGTCCAAGGATAAACTTCTGAGCCATGCTGCAAAAGATACGAAGGGCAGAGGGCCGTTTAGGTGCTTCCAAGGCGTTTCAGATGGACGCAGGTTGTGAGGTGAACTATCTCTCGCAGACTCGTCCAGTTCCCCGGGAGCGGGGAATTGCCCTGCTGCTCGCCATGATCATTATCCTGCTGCTCAGCGGCCTGGCGCTCTCGCTGGTCCTCTTGACGGATAGTCAAATCCGCATGGGGCAGACCACCCAAGCGCAGGGGCGTGTGTTTTATGCTGCCTTGGCAGGGATTGAGGAAGCCCGCGGACGAATGAACGGCTCGGCGCCGGATACCATCACCCCTTGGCTGCCCACCTCGGTCTCCCAGGTGCTTTACATTGTGAATAGCAGCTCCTCGGATCCCGTTCAACCCACCAAGCACTGGTCGCCATATTACGACTCCGAATACTCCTCTGAATTCCCGGGAGGCTTCGCGTCCGCCAGCGTCCTTCCTAACGTCAACAGCGATCAGCCGGGCACCGGGACCTCCACCGCCATCCCCTATAAGTGGGTCCGGATTACCCTGATGACCGAAGCCTCGGCGCATAGGGACATCAATCAGGACGGAGTGCTCAACAGCACGGCCCCGATATATTGGGACGGGACGCAGCAGACCCTATCCTCCACAAGCGGCACGCTGGTTTATGTCCTTACTGCCTTGGCAGTGGATTCAACCAAGGTCATGAAGATTTTGCAGACGGAGGTCGCAGGAACTCAAGCGGGCGGAGGAACAAGCTTCACGGCCCTGGCAGCGCTCGCTTCTGCCGGTACAACAACAGTTACTGGAAACCCGTGGTGGAGTCGTTTTCATAGCAGCCCCCCGGCGAATGTCGTCGTCAACGGTAATGACAACAACCCTGGAGGCACAGGCTGCCCTGCTCCCGTCGCGCCCTTGCCGGGAGTCACGGCGGGAGGCACAATATCCTCGTCCTCGGCTTCGATCACCGGCAATCCACCAGTGCAACCCTCCGTTGCGCCCTTTCCGCAGACGGCGGCAACACTGATTTCGCAATACGCGCCGAAGGCGACAACGATCACCACCGTGGATCCCAGCCACGTCACCTTTAACGGATCGGGCTACACGGCCAGCGGTACGACGCTGGGCACTCAGCCTTCCGGGGGAACCCCTGGGACCGTCCAAGTCGTTTATTCCGACCAGCCACTCACCATCACCGGCAACGGCAACACGGGCTATGGGCTCCTGCTGGTCAATGGTAACCTGTCCGTAACGGGCAGTCTGAATTATCAGGGAGTAATCATCGTTAGCGGGCAGATCAATTTCGATCCTCCTGGCTACGAGGGCATCGCGGTGAGCGGCTCTCTGCTCGCAGGCGGGAACGCAATCTTCAATGCGCCATCGCCTTTACACGATGCAACAGTTAGCGCTCTGTATAATTCCTGCTTTGTGGCCCAAGCCCTCGCCGCCGCCGGCGGGGGGACATCCTCCGGTTCGAGTTCGTCCACAACCTCTCCGCAGATTCTCGCCTATCGCGAGCTAAGTTACTGACCCCCGGCGCTCGCGAAGACGTCCCATGATGAAATTGGCTACCCATCGCATGAACGCGGTCGTGCCGAATGAGAGGATGGTCCTGTTAATGAGAATTCCGGCGGTCTCCTACGGGGTCACAATCCCGGCGAAGGCGAGGTAAAAGCGGCTGAGGGGCAAGTTGAAGATCCCGTCCGGATCGGGATGCCGCGCCCACGGGTTGCGAATGCTCACGGAAACGCTAGCGGAATCATAGTTAAGCACCGTGTAGCAATGCGCGTTGACGTACCAGTCGTTGGTGTCGGACGGAAGAGCATGCCCTTGGGCCACCTCATTGTAGTAACGGCTGCCCCCCGTGCACGCCACGATCGGCAAACCATTGTTGACCGCTTCGGCCAGCGCCACCCCCGCTTGCGCTTCGGATTGATTGTCCTGGGAGTGTGTACTCCCCGCCAGCGTTTCCATGGCGCGATCAGCAAGGCCGCCCTGGCCCACGGCTCGATAGGCGCCGAAGAGTTCGCCGTTCTGCTGAATCATCGTCGCCATCTTGTCGAAGAAACCACCCGATTCGAGCAAACCGATCAGGGAGTCTTTCATGGACTCCGGCACAGCGATGAGCGCCATTTGTTTCTTGAGGCCCGCCTCCAGCTTGGCGCGATCGATGTTTCCGTACTGGTCCACTTGCGCGCGGATGGCGCGATCGTAAGCCAGCACCAGCGGATCGCTGGAAGCCACCAATTGTTCGGCGGGCTGCTTCAGCAGCGGAAAGATATCGCTGCTGTCGATCGCTTGCAGCAACGACTGGCGCAGCACCCGTTGCGCGTAAGCGCGGAACAACACCGCCACCCATTGCCCGTCGGAAAGGTCGTACCCGCTGACGTGAGTGTAGCGAAGGTCCTCGGGGTAAGCCGTCTCCTTCTTGCCATCTCCGAAGGTCACCGTGTAGCTCCCGTCCGGGTTGGACTGAATCATCTTGCGAATCGCATCCTCCCGCCGCTGTGCCAAGGCAGCGATGACCGCGTGAAAATAGCAGCTCCCCAGGCTCCCTTGGCGCACGGCCTGGGGGGCGATGCCCTTCGGGCCGTAAAGATTGTCAGCGGCCGTCGCCGCCGGCAAACTACAGAATAAAACCCCAACGCAAAGCACAAAGCTCGCGCGTTTTAGCATGGTTTGCTCCCGCAGATCCACTCTACCGACCAACCTTGATCCTCAACTTGTGGCAAGGATACAAGGTGTTCTGGAGGTCGTCAAAGGGTTTGTTCAACCCGCGCGTCGCACCATCACGGTGGGATTCCAGATCACCGTGTCCTCGGCGATGTGTCCCGAACTCTTGAGGACAAATCGCACCGAATCGCCTTTTGCCACTGCAATATCCTCCAATCGGAACGCGATCGTCCTCGAGAAGTCAGGAAGGACCTCGGCCCAGCCCCTGGCCGGCCAAAGCTGCTGGCCATTGTGCAAAATGCGCGCTTGGATGGTGTGGCCGTTTTGGGCACTCGGGTCCTTGCAAATTGACCCCGAGATGGTCAGCACGGCATCGGCGGGCGCTACGAAGGTGCGGGAGACATCCGACTGAGCGCCGGGCTGCATCCAGAGGCGTCCAATGGCGGCGCGGCCTGAGCCCGTCCACCGGCCTTCATACCCCCCGCTATCCCACCTCATCTCGCGGAAGGCCGCTCCTT
>JBEKNU010000162.1:0-16603 GCA_049522495.1 Terriglobia bacterium | reverse complement strand
AGGCGCCGTCCGAGGCCACGATGCAGTTCCATGTTTACAAACATCCCCGGCTTCAGCTTCACGCCCGGGTTGGGAAACTCCACGCGAACGGTTATGGTTCGCGTGTCCGGCTTGACGGTGGGGGAAATGAAAGTGATCCTTCCGCGCAAGGCGGCATTCGGCAGCGCCTCCGTCGTGAGTGTGGCTTCCTGCCCCAGGCTGACGGCGGGCGCGTCCGATTCGTAAATTTCTCCCTCCGCCCAAACCGAGCTGAGGTCCACAAGTTGGTAAATATCCATTTCCGGGCTGACGTACTGGTTGGGAAACGCCTTTCGATCCACTACATACCCGGTGGCCGGTGAGTAGATGGTGATGTCGTGGGCCGGCTTGCCCGAACTTTCGAGCTCGTGAATCTCCCCCTCGGTCAAGTCCCAAAGTTCCAGCCGCCGCCGCGCAGCTTCCAACAGAGATGCCCCCGCCGTGGCGATTTCCGGAAAAGAGCTTTTGGCCAATGAGTCGCGAGCCCGCAACGCCAGGAGGTATTCCTGCTCCGTGGCCAGCAAGTCAGGGCTGTAAAATGTGAACAGCGGATCGCCTTGCTTCACTTGCTGCCATGTGTAATCGACAAAGACCTTCTTGATCCAACCACTGGTTCTCACGTGGACGTGTACCAGGCGCGTCTCGTCCATTGCCACCTGGCCGACGGAGCGGATGGATTGGTCCAGCGCTCGGTACTCGGCCTTGACCGTCGCGACCCCCATCATTTGCTGGCGTGCGGAACTGATCTCCACACCCCCGGGTGGCAGCGCCGCGGCCGGCGTCTCGGAGGCATAGACCGGAACGAGCTTCATGCCGTCTGGCGCGATCCCGGGTTTGTCCGAGTGATACGATGGGTTCATGGCATCCTGGTAATAGAGAACCTTGCGTTCCCCGGGCTTCGGCTGATCCGTCTCAGGGGCATAAACCGCCACCAACTTCATGCCGCAGTCCGGCGCGATTCCTGGCTTGTCGGAGTGATACCAGGGATGCATGGGATCCTGGTAATAGAGAATCTTTCCCTCGCCGGACTGTGCCAGCAAGGGGACAGCAGCACAGGCCGCCAGGACAGCGATGACAACGAAGCGTGTGGTTTTACTCATGGTGAACATCTCCTTGCTGAATCAAATTCAATCCCGTGGCTTCTTCCAGGCGCGCCAAAGCCTTTTCATGATTCGTAACCTGGAGGTGGTAATCGAGTTCAGCATCGATAACCGCCTGAAAATTGCTGATAACGTTTAGAAAATCCACCCCGCCGGTCTGGTAGCTGCTGATGGAGGATTCCAGCGTCAAGGACGATTGCGGCGCGATCCCCTGCGAATAGAGTTTCAGGAGTTGCTCCGTGGCCTGAACTTCCAGGAAATCCTGCTGCACCTGGTAACGAAGCACGGTGAGCTCATTCGCTTGCATTTGGCGGGCGGATTCCAGATTGGCTGCCGCTTCGGCAATGGCCATGTCCTGCTTGCGGTGGCGGAAAATCGGAAGAGAAGTGGACAAAGTAATTCCATACATGTCGGGCTGGCCGTCACGCTGCATGTAGGCGTAGCCGACGCTGAAATCGGGGCGCTCTTCCTTGCGCGCCAGGTTTACGGACAGGCGGCCCTCGTCCACCATCGTCCGGCGCTGCTTCAGCACGGGATAATTCGCCTGGGCAGCTTCCTGAACTTGGTCCTGGGTGTAGACAAAGGCGCTCGGTTGCACCACCGCAGGCGCGCCCACGGGCGAGTCAATGGGAACATTGCGCAGGCTATTCATTTGCGCTTCCAGCGTGCGCCGCTGTTGGGTGAGCATCGCCTCTCGCTGCGAGAGCCGCGTAATTTCAAGTTGCGCCCTCAGAACGTCCTGCTGCGCCGCTTTACCCACGGAGTAACGAATCTCGGTGACCTTCTCAAATCCCGCCAGCGCTTCACGGTCCTTCTGCAAAATTGCGAGGCTGCGGTCGACAAAGGCGAGATCCAAATAGGCTTGTTTTACTTCCGCCGCCACCCGCCTCTCGACCGCCTCATAGGCAAGGTTCTCGGCGTCGGCATCGCGAGCGGCGATTTCCGTGCGCAGGTGGGTCTTGCCCGGATAGGGAATCATCTGCTCCGCCATCACCTGCCGGTTGCTGGAGGGATCCCCCCGCATCACCGTGAACGGCGGCACGACATTGCCCGCATAGCTCAGGGAAACTGTGGGGTCCGCCCAGGCGCCCGCCTGCGGAATCCGCGCGCGTTTGGCTTCCGCCGTGCGCCGCGCGGCCAGGATTTCCGGGTTGCGCTCTGTTGCTTCCTGAACCAGCTTGGCGAGGCTCAGCGGAGAGCCGGCATCCACATCGCGCGCAGGCGCTGACTGAGAAAAAACCCACATTGGCGCGGCGAAGCAAAAGAAGCTCGTAATCAGGAAAGACATCTTCCGTTTCATAATCAACTCTCCCTCCAAGTTAGGAACGATGACCGGGCTGGCGTCCTACCGATTGACGAAAATGTGGAGGATTACCGGGTTCCCCGCACGCGCAGGGATCAGCAATTAGGGCATAGTGATAGAGGGAGAGTATCAGATTAGAAGCAAGCAGGATTGGGAAAGAGGACTTCGGGGAGGAGAAATCGAGGGCAACACGCGTTTCCGCGCCGGGTTGCTGAGTGGAACCAAGGGCACAACTGAGGGAATGAACACTATTGCAGATTGAGCGGTTGACTCCGACGCGCGGTCAGAATTCCGTGTCTCAGTGATAGAACCCTGGTAATTCAAAATCGAATTCACGCAGCAAGCCGGCAGCGAGGAAGAGCTCGGCGTCGTCTTACCGCCGATGGGGCAGCAGGCATGCGTCTGGGAGTGGCTCGGGACGCAGAGCGCCCTCAACCCGGAAAGCTGCACCAGGAAGACCGTAAGCAAGAGATAAACACCGCGTCGCACTCTATACCCTCAAACGACATTCTATAGCAAGCAGGGTGCCAGAACGCAACCCCAAAAAGTCCGGGGACAAAATGACCATAAATGGATCTGCGATGAGAAGTCGCCCTCCCGGAAAATGGCCCCCGACCAATATAGACCGTGTGTAACGCCGTAGGGTTGACCGAAATCACTCCACCCCCGAATCGCCGCACCTGGAAGCATGTACCTGCTGCCCCTCCAACATCACCTTTTGAACTTCACCTTCCAGCCCAAACAGGTCAAGTTAGCGCTTATGGGCCAGCGGCCCGGGTTAGGAGGGTCGCGCTTAGCTTGATAAGGATCGGAGCTATACAGAGCGGACTAAATTGTGGCGGCGCTCTCCGAGCGCCGAACGGCGGTCGGAGACCGCCGCTACAACCGAACGCGCAATCACGTAAGTCGTTCTGCATAATTTCTAACAGCACAAAAGGTTGAATTTGTGGCCGCATCATGGGAATCTACTTGCCGACCCTGAAGTGAGAAACCAGACCTGCGCCGCCATGGAAGATAATTCCTCCCCGCGCTTTTCCTCCCGAACGTTTTGGATCTGCATCTTGCTGTTTGCCGCCACGGCGATCATCTATGTCGATCGCCAGGTCATGGCGCTGACCGCCGAGAAAATCATTGCGGAATTCGGACTCAGTCAGCAGCAATGGGGAAAAGTCCTTGCCACTTTCCGTTACTCGTACGGGATCGTTCAGCTCGTGGGCGGGTTTCTGGTTGACGCCCAGGGACCGGCGATCGTGTTTCCCGCGGCCAGCGGCCTTTGGGCCCTGGGGGGATTATTAACCGGTCTGGCCACCAGTGTGGCGATGCTCGCCGGATGCCGCTTTTTGCTGGGTATCGGGGAGGCTTTCAATTGGCCCTCGGCGCTCAAAGTCACCAACGCTCTGGTTTCTCCGGAAGAGCGTCCCCTGGCCAATGGGATCTTCAACAGCGGCGCGGCAGTGGGCGCGTTGGTGGCCCCCGTCATCGTAACGCTGATCACCGTGTACTATAGCTGGCGGGCGGCGTTCGTGGCCACCGGCACGCTGGGCGGAGTCTGGGTAATCGTCTGGCTGGCCTATACGCGCGGCAGCTCTGCGCAACTCAAGGGAAGCCCCCTCGCACTCCCCGAGGTTCTGCCCGCCGTCCTTTACATCCTCCGCCTGCGCGGATTCTGGATGCTGGCGCTGGCTGGAATGACCATCAATACCGTCAACTATTACCTGGCGGATTGGGTCCCCCTCTACCTGAAAACCACGCGACACTTCAGCTTCGCGACGGGGAATATCCTCTCCATCGTGGTCTATGCGGGGGTTTCGAGCGGAAACATTTTGATGGGACTGTTCGTTCGCAACGTCGTGGCGAAAGGGCTGAGCGTCTCCGCCGCCAAACGGTGGGCCATGGTCATGAGTTGTGCGTTGATGGGCGCCGCCGCCCTGGCGGGCCTCACCCCGTTTCGTTACCTGGCCGTGGCCCTGTTGGCGCTTACCGGATTGGGAACGGGGGGGCTCCTGGTGATTTACATCACCCTCGCCCAGGACCTTACCCCCCGCCATGTGGGGATAACCTCGGGGCTTCTCGGCGGGCTGAGCAATCTTGCTTACGGTTTCCTCAGCCCCTACGTGGGAATGCTCGCCGACCTGCATATGAACTCGCTGACCCTGGTTCTGATGGGCACGCTGCCGTGGGTGGCCTTCCTCGCCCTCTTTTGGGCCGTGCCGAGGGAATCGCCATGATGGATGCCTACACCCATCTCGATATCACCTGTCCGGACCCGATTGCCGACATGCAGGCGCGGATGGCGCACGCGGGAATCGCCTGCGCGCTGGCGGTTGAAACCTGGAAAGGCGACAACCTTCCCTGGCTCCAACAGATAATGGCAGCCCACGCGCCGCAGTTTCGCATGGTGCTGTGCTTCCGGCCGGAGCAGGGGCAACCTTCCCCGGAGGTTCTCCAGAATGACGCGGTCATGGGCCTGCGGGTTAGAACCGCAGACATGCGCCAAGTGCAAGAAATGGCAACGCGGCTCGAGAATTCCGGAAAGTGGCTGGTGCCTCACGCCGAAAACGGCATTGGTCCCTTGAGAAGGGAACTGCTCGCCCTCGCCAAGCGCGCGCCGGGTTTGCAGATCTACCTGCCTCATCTGGGATGGCCCCGGCAAGAAAAAATCGACGACCAGGAATGGGAAGCGGCGGTCTCCGAACTGCACGAGATTCCGGGCATGGTAGTGGGCATTTCCGCGATAGCGCATTTCTCGCGAGAACCTTTCCCGCACCCGGATGTCGAACGTTTCGCGGCGCGCCTGATGGAGATATTCGGACCGGCGTCGGTGATAGCAGCAAGTGACTATCCGCTATTTGAAAAGAATCTGTACAAACAGTACATGCAACTCGCGCAAGGCTGGCTTCGCCGCCCAGATGCCCAGTGGCTGCCGCGATTCGAGCAGGCTTTTTGACCGTGATGTTTCGAGTGGACCGGATCGGTAAAATTGTCCGAGTTGGCTAAATCCGCAGCCGCCGGCGGCGTCGTGCGGAGGCTCAGCCAACACTAGCCAACACTGGAGCGATAGGATTTCCGTCCAGGTTGATTGTGCGCTGAGCTTTACTGTACCGCGTGCCCATCATCCGACCATGTCGGGGCAGGTTTCGGTCGGCACTTCCACGTTTCTTCTCGTGACGGAGGATTGGAGAATCCATGAGCAAAGAAATCAAGCAAGGGGAAAAGCCAAAACTAGGGTTCATCGGTGTCGGCCTCATGGGCGCGCCGATGGCGGCGAACCTTCTGGGGGCTGGATTTGAGTTGACCATTTTCAGCCGGACGCCCAGCAAGTGTGAAAAGCTCGTCCCCATGGGCGCGAAAATTGCCGGTTCACTCCGGCAAGTCGCGGCAGCAAGCGATATCGTTATCACCATAGTGTCCGACACGGCTGCGGTTGAAAGGGTGCTGTTCGGGGAAAATGGCATTGCTGATGGTTTGAAGCCCGGCGGCCTGATCATTGATATGAGCACGATATCTCCGCTTGCCACCGTGGAGTTTGGGAAACGCCTGGCGGCCTTGAGATGCGAAATGCTCGACGCCCCGGTGAGCGGCGGACCCAAGGGCGCAATCGGCGGATCACTGGGAATAATGGTGGGCGGTTCTCGCGACCTCTTCGATCGGTGCCTTCCTATTTTTCAGGCCATGGGGAAAACCATCACCTACACCGGGCCTCTGGGCAATGGCCAAAAGACAAAAATGGTGAACCAGCTCGTGGGCGCTGCCAACTTATTGGGGGCAGTCGAGGGTTTGCGACTGGCGCGGAAAGCGGGCTTGGATGTGCCCACAACGATGCAGGCCGTCATGAGTGGGGCGGCCAACTCCTGGATGCTCGCGAATCTCATTCCCACAATCTTGAAAGAGGACTTTGCTCCCGGCTTCAGCATCCGGCTGCAGCATAAGGATCTCAAACTCCTCACCGAATGGATCGCCAGCCTGGGTGGTGACTTCCCAGCCGCACAGATGGTTTTCTCGCTCTTTTCCAAAGCCATGGAGATGGGCCTGGAGAATCAGGGTAACCAGGGCCTTATTAATATTTGGGAACCCTAGCTGGCACATTTCCTGCCTGAAGCAGCTTGAGGAGAGGCGGAATGCCGGTGCCGCGCCTTCGTGATCGGTAATAATGGAATGGTCATCAAAACTTGGAACAAGAACGTGTTAGGTATTTTCCGCGACCAATTCTCTCAGGGTTAGGATCCCGCAAGATTTTTCATTGACAAAATTCAGGTATTTTGCTAGAAAGGTTGCAGCAGAGGCGACACGTCAATTAAATATGCAGCAAGGAGGAGTGCCCTATGGCAGAGAGCGTGCAGAAACGTCTTGGAAGGGTGCGAGCTGCTCGTGTCCACGTTACCTACGACGTGGAGACGGGTGGTGCGATTGAAACTAAAGAGCTCCCTTTCGTAATGGGAGTTCTGGGCGATTTTTCCGGCCAGCCCGTCGATCCACTTCCCAAACTGAAGGATCGAAGGTTTGTTGAAATCACGCTGGATAATTTTGACAGCGTCTTGGAAAGCATGAAACCTCACGTGGCATTTTCTGTTGATAACAAGCTGAGCGATGATGAAAACGCGGGGCAGTTGAAGGTCGATCTCAACTTCAAGAGTATGGACGACTTTGAGCCCGAGAGGGTTGCCCGACAGGTCAAACCTTTGCGCGAACTACTCGAACTCCGTACTCGTCTCAACGATTTAAAAGGCACCTTGCAGACCAACGACAAATTGGACGAAATCCTTCTGGAAACCGTCACCAATACTGAAAAATTAAATAAGCTGCGGGCAGAAATCGGAGTAAAGAAGGAAGAAGGAAAGGAGGAGGGCAATGGCTAAAGAAGCAAAGGCGGCCGCACAACCCCAGACTACCGAGCAGGTCGGTGAAAAAACTCTTCTGGATCAGATTGTCGAGACGGGAAGGGTAGGAACGGACGCTGCCACTCGGGAACGCGGCAAGAGTCTTGTGAAAGAGTTCATCACCCAGGTTTTGGAGGGGGAGGTAAGCGTCTCCAAAGACACCGAGGCGATGATCAATGCGCGTGTTGCGCAGATTGACCATTTGCTCTCCATCCAGCTCAACGAAATCATGCACCATCCCACGTTTCAAAAGCTGGAAGGCACTTGGCGAGGCGTAAAGTACCTGATCAGCCAGAGCGAAACCAGCGCCATGCTGAAGATCCGGGTAATGAATGTCTCCAAAAAGGACCTGCTGCGCGACCTCCAACGCGCTCCGGAGTTCGATCAAAGCGCGGCATTCAAGAAAGTTTACGAAGAAGAGTTCGGAGTATTCGGCGGCCAGCCGTATGGCGCGCTGATTGGCGATTACGAGTTCAGCAAGCATCCGGAAGACCTTGAGCTTCTCGAAAAGATGGCGGCGGTGGCGGCAGCGGCGCATGCCCCCTTCATCTCCGCAGCCGCTTCCCAGCTCTTGAACATGGACAGCTACACGCAGTTGGATCAACCCCGCGACATTGGGCGGATCTTCGATACCACAGAATACGCCAAATGGAAGGGCTTCCGGCAAAGTGATGACGCGAAGTACGTCTGCCTGACTTGCCCCCGGGTTCTGATGCGCCTGCCTTACGGCAGAGATACCGTGCCCGTCGACGGCTTCAACTATGAAGAAGGGGTGGATGGGACGGACCACAACAAATACCTTTGGGGAAATGCCGCTTACGCGCTCGGCGCCAGGATGACGACAGCGTTCTCGCAGTACAACTGGTGCACAGCCATCCGGGGTGTCGAAGGCGGTGGCCTGGTGGAAGGTCTTCCCTCCCACGCTTTCCGTACCGACGAGGGGGACGTGGCGATCAAGTGCCCCACGGAGATCGCGATCACCGACCGGCGCGAGAAGGAACTGGCAGACCAGGGGCTGGTGCCACTGGTCCATTGCAAGGGCACGGACAAGGCGGCATTCTTCAGCATTCAATCCTGCAATAAGCCCAAGGTCTACGACAGCGATGCCGCCAACGCCAATGCGCGCCTTTCGGCGCAACTACCGTACATGATGGCCACTTGCCGTTTCGCGCATTACCTCAAGGCGATGATGCGCGACAAGATCGGCAGCTTCTTGTCACGCGACGACTGTTCGCGCTTCCTGAATCGCTGGATTAGCCAGTACGTCACTCAGGATGACAATGCCGATCAGGCCACCAAGGCTCAATTCCCCCTGCGGGAGGCTCGTGTAGACGTCGAGGAGATCAAAGGCAAGCCTGGCTGCTACCGTGCCATCAGTTATCTTCGCCCGCACTTTCAATTGGACGCGATCAGTGTTTCTCTACGGCTGGTAGCTAATTTGCCCGAACCGGCAAAAAGGTGATTTTCTGTTTTTCGTTCTGGCGGGATCTTCGGCATGGTGCGCATTTGCCGTCGAACCGTAAATTCAAATCGGTGCGAAGGAGGAAAAAGCAATGCCCAGTGATGCATATCTCTTGATTACAGGTGTGAATGGTGAAACGCAAGCGGAAGGCATGAAGAACAACATCGAGCTCGAAAGTTGGAGTTGGGGTGCGCACAATGTAGCTAGTGTAGGCAACAAGGGCCTTTCCTCCGGAAAACCTGTGTTGGCCGACTTCACATGCAGCTTCCAGCTGGAAGCTGCCAGCTTCCAGATTGTTTCGAGTCTGGTGAAGGGGACGCACATCGCCAACGCCACCTTCACCGGCCGCAAGACCGGAGGCGGGGGTACCCCTTACAATTATCTGGTCATAACGATGACCAATTGTTTTATTGCCAGTTTCAATACAGGCGGGGGATCGGCGGGAATTCCTTCCGCGAGTCTCAGCCTCGCATACGAAGAGATCAAGTACCAATATTACACGCAGGATTCGGCGAAAGGCTCGGTTACCCTGGCTGGCCAGGCAACCTACAACATCGGTCAAGTGAAAGCGTCGTAACGCTGCGGGCAGCCGCTGGTGTTGACATTGAGGGGGAGCGTCTTCACGGCCATCTGGCCGGTGGGCCGTGAAGACACCCCGAGATGTGTTGCTGTCGCCTGCTGGGTTGAATTGACCACGATTGGGCGGTGCGGGTTGACTCATGGCCCGCGTTTACGCTCGGTGGGTGTTTGTCTGCCCTAAGGGAGGGCCGGAGATGAACTCACAAGAGCTGTTACGAGCCGGCCGGTTGGATGACGCGCTGAAGGCCCTGAGTAGCGAAGTCCGGGATAATCCGACGGACGCTCGCCGCCGAACATTCCTCTTTGAGCTTTTATGTTTCGCGGGAGCGTATGAACGGGCGGAAAAGCAACTCGAGGTGTTGGGTCAAGCGGGGCCGTCGAGTGAGCTCGGGGTGCTGCTTTATCGCAGCGCGCTCTACGCCGAGCGACAGCGGCAGGACCTTTTTACCCGCGGAGAGTACCCGCAGCGCCCGGACTCGCCTACGCCGGCTCGTACGGGCACGTTCAATGGCAAGCCGGTTAGCTCTTTTTCGGATGCCGATCCCCGGATAGGAGCCCGACTCGAGATTTTTGCGGCGGGCAACTACCTTTGGCTTCCCCTTGAGCACGTGGCCTCGATTCACATCGAGCCTCCGAAACGGCTAAGAGATCTTCTGTGGACGCCCGCGGCGGTTCGCACAACGCCCTCCTTCAAAGGGGCTGAACTCGGCGAGGTCCTGCTCCCGGTGCTTGCTCCCTTCTCTTGGCAGCACTCCGATGATGCTGTCCGGCTCGGACGAGCGACCGTGTGGGAACAACGCGCGGGATACCCTGAGGAGGTCCCTTTCGGTCAGAAGATGTGGCTGGTAGATGATGAGGAGATCCCCTTTCTCGAACTTCGCTCGCTGGAGTTCAGCCCGGCTTCCGCGGGAGACTGACGAACTATGTCACTTGTTGACGACCTGTTAAACCCTATCGACGGCCCCAACCCCAGCGGCGCCGACCTTCGCTACGAGGAAATCTACAGCAAGATCAAGGAAGCGCGGCGCGAGGAGGATGTTCCACCCGCGGGGATGACCGAGAGCGACCGCAAAGTGGCGGACAATCCTCTGGTCATCAAACTCACCACAGAAGTTCTCACCAAAAAGACCAAGGACTTGTGGCTGGCGGCTTGGCTCACTGAGGCATGGGTGAAGCAAAACGGCTTTAGCGGCCTCAAGGATGGGATGACCCTTTGCCACGGCATGGTGGAGAAATTCTGGGACACACTCTACCCCGAGATTGAGGATGGCGATATGGAATTGCGGGCTGCCCCGTTGGAGTTCCTCGCCACCCGGCTCGAGATTCCCCTGAAGAGCGTTCGCCTCGTACAGAAGGAACCGTATGGCTTTACGGACGTGCAAGAGTCCCGCAAGCTGGGGTACGAGGGCGACGCGAAAAGTGACGAGGCTAAGCAGGCCCGCGCTGCAGCTATTGCGGAAGGGAAGTTGGCGCTGGAAGCCCTGGACAAGCTCTTCGAAGAAACTCCCAAGGTGTTTTACGCAAAAGGCGAGAAGGACCTTGACGGTTGCCTCGAGATCGTCGCCTCACTGAAGGAATCCTGCAACGCGAAGTTTGGCGACGCGGGGCCTTCCCTTGGCCCGCTGGAGTCATTGCTAGGAGAGATCCGGGTTTGTATGCACGGATTTCTCCAGAAAAAGCGCGAGAAGGAGCCGGACCCCGTCGAGGAGGGGCAGCCCGGGGCGACCGCCGAGGGAGCCGCGCAGGCGGTTTCGGGGGAAATGCGCGAGCGGGCGGGGGCAACCCCCGCTGGCATTGTCATCCCTTTTGCCGACAAGGAACCGGCGGAGCGCCGAGGAGCGATTACGGCGGTGGCCGGCGCCGCGGCCGCCCTCCGCAAACTCGATCCCTCGAGTCCCGCGCCTTACTTGATGATGAGGGGCCTGCGCTGGGGTGAACTGCGGGCCGCCTTGAGCAAGCAGGATATGACTCTGCTGGAAGGCCCGCCCACTGAACTGCGACAGCATATCAAGCGTCTGGCCATTGAAGGGAAGTGGAGCGATTTGCTGGAGGCTGCGGAAAACTGCATGTCCCTCCCATGCAGCCGCGGCTGGCTGGATCTTCAAAAGTTTACGGTCGATGCCTGCGCGGGATTGGGCAGCGACTATTCCGGCATTGCCATTGCCATTCGCAGTGAATTGAAAACTCTCGTGCGCGATGTGCCGCAAGCGCTGGCGGTCAGCTTGCTCGATGACACTCCTGCCGCCAATAGCGAAACGCAGGCATGGTTGCGGGAACTGGCCGCGGAAGCGCCCAGTCCAGCCCCGGAGAGCACACCCGCGCCGGACGGCACCCCCGCCGAGGACAGCGCACCCGCCGCAGAAACTGCGGTAAAGGAAAATAATTCGGCGCCCGGGTGGCATCGAAAATTCGTTGACAGTTACGAGTTAGCAAACGAAGCTTTGAAGGCGGGGCAGATAGAAAAAGCCATCAACACCATGATGAACGAAGTCGCCAGGCAACTTACCGGCAGGGGCCAGTTCTTCCGAAAATTGCAGCTTGCCGAAATCTGCGTCGCGGCCGGAAAAACGGAGATTGCCCAGCCCATCATTGACGACCTGGCGGCAAGCATTGAGACCAATCACCTGGAGACCTGGGAAAACCCCAAAACGATCGCCAAAGCCGTGGTGATGATCATGAAGAACAGCCAGCGAGTGCAGGCGGACGAGGCGGAAAAACAACGACTCTTCCAAAAGGTCGTCCGCCTTGATCCCGTTCAGGCCGTCACCTATCTTGGAAGCTAATGCCATCTTTAGACAAAGAAGGCCCCGTAACGTTGTCGGTGCTGGATCGGCTCATCGATGAAGAACCTGACCGCAAACTGGAGCCTCCCATGACCCGGGCCCAATCGCTGCGGGAATTGCGCGCTGCGGTACGGCGGGATTTGGAGTGGCTTTTCAACACGCGCTGTTCCATTGAAGAAGCCCCGGAATCTTTGCGGGAGGTGGAGCGTTCCGTTTACAATTATGGCGTCCATGACATCTCCAGCCTGTACCTGCAATCGTCGAAGGATCAGGAATTTCTGGCGAAATCCATTAAGACCGCGATCACCCTCTTCGAGCCCAGGATACAGGCTGTAAAAGTGACCATGGAACCTTCCACCGACGTAGTGCGCGCCGTCCACTTCAGAATTGAAGGCTTACTGCGCATGGACCCGGCTCCGGAACCGATTTTCTTTGACACGTTATTAGATCCGGCTAAAGGCGAATACATGGTCAAGAGCACATAGAATGCGAGATGAAATTCTCGACTATTATGAAAACGAACTCACCTTCCTCCGGCAGATGGGCAAGGAATTCGCCGAGAAGCACCCCAAGATCGCCGCACGGCTGCAACTGGACGCAAACCGATGTGACGATCCGCATGTCGAGAGGCTTCTCGAGGGTTTTGCCTTTCTCGCCGCGCGCGTTCATCTGAAAATTGACGATGAATTCCCTCAGATTACCGAGGGATTGCTTAACGTCCTTTATCCTCATTTTCTTCGGCCCATCCCCTCCATGACGGTCGCGCAGTTTCGCCTGGACCCGGAACAGGGAAAGCTCACCACTGGTCTCGGCATCCCCCGCGACTCGTTCCTGTATTCCCGGCCCGTGGATGGGGTTCCCTGCAAATTTCGCACCTGCTACGACGTCACCCTCTGGCCCTTGGAGCTCAGCGATGCCCGGTGGCTCACCCCCGACAAACTCACCCCCCCCTTACGCGCTCCTGACGCGGTCGCAGCCCTCCGGGTGGAACTCCGCTGCCTTACAGATATCAGTTTTGAAAAGCTGCAGATGCCATCCTTGCGGTTCTATTTGAACGGTGAAAGCGATGTGGTGAATACGCTGTACGAACTGCTTTCCAACAATTGCCGGCAGATCATCGTGCGGGACCCCGACAACCCCAAGAAGCCCGCCCACACCCTCAACATGAAGTCCCTGCGGCCCATGGGGTTTTCCGAATCGGAATCGGTGTTGCCATACCCACGAAGATCTTTCCAGGGCTACCGGCTCTTGCAGGAGTATTTTGCCTTTCCCGAAAAATTTTTCTTTTTTGAACTGAACGATTTGGAACAACCGCTGAAGGCGATTCCCGGGGGACGTGCGGAAATTATCCTTCTCATCTCCCCTTTTGAAGCCGAGCATCGGCAGCAGAGACTGGGAGTGGCCGTCACTGCCAAAGCGATTCTTCTGGGTTGCTCACCCATTATCAATCTGTTTCCGCAAACTGCCGAGCCCATCATGTTGACCCAGAGGCGGTCGGAGTATCCCGTGGTTCCGGATGCGCGGCGGAGGATGGCCACAGAGGTTTTTTCTATCGAGGATGTGGTCAGCTCTGACCCGGCCACCCATGAGCTTACCCACTATGACCCGTTCTATTCCTACCGGCACCGGTCGCTGAAGGAGGAGAGCCAGACCTTCTGGTACTCCAAGCGGCGCCCATCCAGCCGGAAGGGTGACGAGGGCTCGGAAGTTTCCTTGTTCCTGGTGGACCTTTCCATGCACACCTGCCTGCCGGACGCGCAGGCCATTACCGTGCATTGCACCTGTACCAATCGCGATATTCTCTCCCGCCTGCCGTTTGGGAACGAAAGTGGCGACTTTGAGGTGGAGGGAATCGGATCGATCAAGGGCGCCGTCGCCTTGCGCAAGCCCACCCCCACTCTCCGGCCTCCCATGGGGCGGAATGCACTGTGGCGGTTGATTTCCCATCTCGCCCTGAATTACCTCTCCATCGTCGAGGATGGCAAGGATGCCTTGCAGGAGGTTCTGCGCCTCTATAACTTTTCCGATTCGGCTGATGTGGACAAGCAGATCGCAGGAATCGTAGGGTTAAGCAGCAAGCGGCACTTTGCGCGAATCAATTCCGAAAGCGGAATTGCCTTTGCCCGCGGCACCCAAGTCCACATGGAGTTTGACGAAGAGGATTTTGCCGGGAGCGGCGTCTATCTGTTTGCCGCGGTCATTGACCATTTCCTGGGCCTCTACGCCTCACTCAACAGTTTCAGCCAACTCGTCGTCAAGACTCGGCAGCGCAGGGAGGTTCTGAAACAATGGCCACCACGGGCAGGCCAAGCGATCCTGATGTAAATGTCTCCATAGTGGAAAAAGAACTGCGGGAGCAACCCTATCTCTTTGAGTTCTTTCAAGCCGTTCGCCTGATGGAGCGTCTCTTCCCTGGCAAATCGCCCGTGGGGAGATTCAACCCTCCCAGCACAGAAGTGGTGCGCTTCACCGCCAATTCCACTCTGGCTTTTCCCGCCAGCGAAGTGCAGGCTCTCGATTGGCCCGCGGGAAAAGATTCGGGGCAGATGCAAGTCAACTTCATGGGTCTGACCGGCCCGGAAGGTGTGCTGCCCCTCTACTACACCTCGTTGCTGGCGGAACGCATGCGTTCCGGCGACCGTTCCGCCAGCGATTTCTTCGATATTTTCAACCACCGCATGATTTCGCTCTTTTATCTGGCCTGGGAGAAATACCGGTTTTCCGTCGCCTACGAGCGCGAGGGGCTGGACCCTTTTTCGCATCATTTGATGGATTTGATTGGCATGGGCACGGTCGCCATGCAAAACCGTCTGGCCGTCCTTGATGACTCGCTGCTCTATTATTCCGGGCTACTCGCGCAGCGTCCGCGGTCGGCGACATCGCTGCGGAACCTTCTGGCCGATTACTTTGAAGTTCCCGTTGAGGTGGAACAATTCGCGGGAGGATGGTATCCGCTGGACCGCCATACGCAAACCAATCTGCAAGGCGGATTCAGCGAAACGGAGGAATTGGGAGTTGGGGTGGTGGTGGGTGATGAGGTGTGGGACCAGACGGCGCGCGTTCGCATTAAAATCGGGCCCTTATCCCTGCAACAGTACCAGGACTTCCTGCCGCAGGGCACCGCCTTCCCTGCCCTGCGGGCGCTGACCGGCTTTTTCTCCAACGGTGAATTTGACTTTGAAATCCAACTGATTTTGGATCGCCGGGACGTCCCGCCTTGTGAGCTGGGCGCGGAAGGGGAAAATGCTCCTCAACTGGGATGGCATACCTATATCAAAACCCGGGAAATGAACCAAGACGCATCGGAAACTGTTCTTCAACTTTGGGAAGGAAACGCGGATGAGCATCAACCTAAAATCACTGATCGGAAAGCTCAATGAATCCACCCGGAAGACGCTGGAGTCCTCCGCCGGCCTGTGTCTGACCCGCACCAACTATGACATTGAGGTGGAGCATTACGTATTGAAGCTCCTGGATCAGCCGTACGGCGACTTTTCCCAGATCGTAAACCGGTTTAATATCGATCCATCGCGTCTCGCGGCGGAGCTGACCCGAAGCCTGGACAAATTGAAGAAGGGGAATGCGCGCACACCGGCGCTAAGCCCTACGCTGGTCAAGATGCTCACCGAGGCCTGGACCATCGGCTCCCTTGATTTCAGTTCGGGGGAGATTCGTACCGGGTTCACGGTTCTGGCTCTGGTGACGAATGAAGAGCTCAACCGCCTGGTTCACGATGTCTCGAAGGAATTGCAAAAGATCGAAAGGGATGTTCTGCGCAAGGATTTCCTCTCGATCATGGAGCGTTCCGACGAAGAAATGGTAGCGCAGGTGGCCGCAGCGCCGGGCGCTCCGGGAGCTCCAAAATCTGCCGGGGCCGGCAAGACTGCCAATCTCGATCAATTCACCGTTAATCTCACCGAAAACGCCAAGGCCGGGAAAATCGACCCGGTATTGGGGAGAGATGTGGAGATTCGACAGATTATCGATATCCTGATGCGCCGCCGGCAAAACAATCCCATCCTCACCGGTGAAGCGGGTGTGGGGAAAACCGCGGTGGTGGAAGGATTTGCGATGCGCGTGGCCAAGGGGGACGTGCCGCCTCCGCTACGCAACGTGGTGGTCCGCAGTCTCGATCTGGCCCTGCTCCAGGCCGGGGCGGGCATCAAGGGTGAATTTGAAAATCGCCTCAAGGGCCTGATCGAAGAGGTCAAAGGCTCTCCCATTCCCATCATTTTGTTTATCGACGAGGCCCACACCATGATCGGCGCCGGGGGCCAGGCGGGGCAGAACGATGCGGCCAACCTGCTGAAACCGGCACTGGCGCGGGGCGAACTGCGCACCATCGCCGCCACCACCTGGGCCGAGTACAAGAAGTACTTTGAAAAAGACGCTGCCCTGGCGCGGCGCTTTCAGGTGGTCAAGGTTGAGGAACCCGCCGAATTGCAATGCTCAGTGATGTTGCGCGGCATTGTTCCCTCCAT
>JBEKNU010000161.1:0-16695 GCA_049522495.1 Terriglobia bacterium | reverse complement strand
ATGGGCGTGACGATTCAGGGTATGATGGTTTCCATTCAGGGACAGATTCAAACCCAGATTAAGGGGCTCATGACCCAGGTGAACGGCGACGCCATGCTCCAGTGCAAAGGCGGAATCACCATGATCAACTGAGGATGGTCTCACTCTGGGAAAGCAGATCGGGGTATAATTAAATGATCATGCAGGTAATGGCTGCACAGATGTTGGATTCGAATCGGCAGACAGGCGCAGAACATGGGCAGTGATGGAGTCGCGAAAACACCGGTATCGCCATTGCGGCAGCTCTGCGACCGTGCCAAGGTGGGCGATGAAGCCAAGGCTCTGCTGACCGACGAGTCCTCGACGAAGCCATTCATCGGTCTCTTAGTTGAGAAAGAGCTGTTTCCTGACGCGCTTCGCCTGGTTGCCTACCTGCTCCCCAAGCGGGAAGCGGTAGGGTGGGGTTGCCTCTGCGTGCGGCATATCCTGGCCAGCCAAAAAGCCAAACCCCTTCCGGAGGCTCAGATCGCCGTGGAACGATGGGTGTCTGCTCCCAATGAGGAGAACCGCTGGACTGCCAAGGCCACCGCGGACAAGGAAGAGGACAAGACCCTGTCCGGCTTGCTGGCCTTAGCCGCGTTTTTCGCGGGTCATAGTATGGCGCCCCCACACATCCAGCCCGTGCCGCCACCTGACCATGTAACGTCCGAGATTGTGGCCAGCGTGGTTTTTCTCGCGGGCGTGATTAACGAACCCGAGAAGGCCAACGAAAAGTATCAAGTGTTCATGCAAAAAGCTTCAGCCTTGATGGTGCGGATGCAGCAAGCACCCCAGCAAGGTTAATCGAGATCGTCGAAAGGGAGGATTATTATGGGACAGCCTGCCGCCAGAATGATGGACATGCACGTTTGCCCGATGGTCACGGGAGTTGTTCCCCACGTGGGTGGCCCCATTCTGCCTCCCTGCTGCATCACCGTCCTGACCGGAAGCATGCCACAAGCACGTGTGACGGATATGGCGACCTGCGTCGGTCCCCCCGACCTCATCGCGCTGGGCTCCTTCACGGTTTTGGTGGGAAGCTTGCCGGCTGCCCGCATGGGTGATCTGACCGCTCACGGGGGCACCATCGTCCTCGGCCTGCCCACCGTTTTGATCGGTTAGCATCCCGCCGCTGGCGAATGCCGCCAGTCTCCTGTCCTGCGTAATCTTTGAAGGTGAAGATTCCGAATTCGTCCCGCCGGGTCGTTCCCGCCTGCGCATTTGGGCTCAACACGAGGAGTTGGGAAGGACCTAAGTCCCCACGCGCCCGAGCACCACCGGGTGTGAAGCGTCTCCTGCCACGAATGCGACCACCACCATGTCGCCAGCTTCGAACTTGCCGGAGGATGCAGGACCGGGTGGAGAGGCGACGAGCGCCCAGACCGTTGAACCAAACTCTGGCAGTGAGACCTGTACTCGTCCGCGGGCGTCGGCGCTGCCTTCAATAATGCCAAAGCGCACCCCCCAAACCTTGTGCGCGTCCTTGGATCCGAAAACGTCTGAGTCTCCCCCTGGCATCAGCCCTCCGATAGTGAAGGTATATTGAAACGAATTATACGCCAATTCCGCGAACACTGCCACCGCACACTTTAATCTGTCACACTTTAATCTTGTCACTTCAATCTTGTCTTTAATCTTGCCCCCGTGAGGTAGCAATTTCCCACTTTTGCGGTAGAATAGGGTGCCGTTTCAATCCTCGAAATCCTCGCGAGGTTGCCATGAGACTTTGGAAAACGCTGACTCTCATCATACTGGTGATGGGTTTGGCCTTCGCCCCGTGTGCTTGGACGCAAGATCAGCCCTTTACTGAGCAAGAGGTACTTGACATGGTGAAAGCCGGGCTCGGAAACGATGCGGGGGCGAAGCTCCTCTTGAAACGCGGAATTGATTTCGAGCCGACTGCGCATTTCATCAAACGCCTCAAGTCCGCCGGCGCCAAGGACGCCTTTCTCAAATCGCTGCGCGCCAACCAGCCTTTCACTCAGGAGGAAGTCGATCACATGGTGAAGGCCGGGCTGGGAGAGGATTCGGGCGCGGAGTCAATCACGCAACGCGGGATTAACTTCACACCTACAGAGACCTATCTCCAAAATCTCAAGGCTGCCGGCGCGAAAGACGTGTTTATTAATGCGGTGCGGGATCGAATGGCCCTCAACCAAGTACAGATTGTCGCCCAACTCGTTGCGGATACCCCCGCCCAAAATGTGGGGACATTGGTAAAAGACCGCGGCGTCAGCTTCACCGTCAAGGATGACTACCTCCAGGAAGTGCGTCTCGCCGGTGGTGACGATGAGCTGATCGCGGCGCTCAAAAACGCCAAGGTGAAAGCGCCCACCACCGTTAGTACGACCACTGAAACCAAGCAAGGTAAGTTTTCACAACTCATGTCGCACGGATCCGATCTCAAAGGCGCCGGCCAAAAAGGACCTGATCTCAGCGGGGCCGATCTCAAAGGCGCCAAGGCGAAAGCGCCCACCTCCGACGATAGTGCCGCCCAAGCCACGCTAGACCAGGTGGCCCAACACGTGGCACACGGCGCCGAACTCAAACTCAAAGGCCAGTATGCCGACGCGGAAAAGGAATTTCACCAGGCGCTGTCGCTGGCGGGACCCAACACCGACATTTATCTGGCCCTGGCGATGGTGCAGGGCAAGCAGAAGGAGTGGGACGACGAAGCGGCCACGGCGCGCGAAGTTCTGAAAATGAACCCCAATAGCGAAAAGGCGCACATCCTGATCGGCGTGGCATATGGAGGAAAGGGCGACTGGGACGGCGCAGAAGCCGAAGACCGCGAGGTCGTAAAGCTAAATATGAAGAGCGACGACGGGCACGCCTACTTGGGTGCCGCCCTCGGAGGCAAGCACGACTGGACAGGAGAAATCACGGAAGAACGCGAAGCGCTCAGATTGAACCCCAACAATGACTTCGCCCGCGCCAATCTGGGGACAGCCCTTGTGAACAAGGGGGATTGGGACGGCGCGATCGCCGAATATCACAAGGCGCTCGAAGTGAATCCCAAGAGCGATTTGACGCACTGCAACCTTGCGGTGGCCCTTGGAAATAAGGGCGATTGGGACGGCGCCATCGCAGAATACCGCGAAGCGCTGCGCCTAAACCCCAACAATGACCTGGCGCACGCGGGACTCTCCGCTGCCCTCGGAAACAAGGGCGACTGGGGCGGCGCCATCGCGGAAGACCGGGAGATGCTGCGCTTGAACCCCGGTAACGATCAAGGGCATGTCAACCTCGGCGAAGCCCTCAGAAACAATGGCGATTGGGACGGCGCCATCGCGGAGTACCATGCGGCGCTGAAATTGAACCCCAATAATGAATTGGCGCACGCCGGACTCGGCATCACCCTGGGAGCCAAGGGTGACTTGGATGGAAAGATCTCCGAAGAACACGAGGCCCTGCGCTTAAATCCCAATAATGCCTCGGCGCACGCCAGCCTCGCCGACGCCCTGGAGCAGAAAGGTGACCGGGCTGGCGCCCTGACGGAATACCGCGCGGCCGCCACACTCGACCCCAAGAACCTGAACTATAAGCAGAATTGCGAGCGCCTCATGCAGCAGTCCAACCGCTAGCAATTTCTGAGCCTCCCTATCCTCTCAATCAGCCCGCTTGTCGAATACCATTCGGCTAACGGAATCACGACCACCTTCCCTCCGGCATCTTCGACTTCCGTCCGGCCTACGATGGTCTCGGGCGTCCAGTCCCCGCCCTTGACAAGCACATTCGGCATGATGGCCTTGATGAGATTGAGTGGTGTGGGTTCGTCGAAGATGACGACGTAATCGACTGCAGCGAGTCCAGCCAGCATTTCGGCGCGCTCGGCTTCCGGAATGATCGGCCGCTCAGGTCCCTTGATCTCGCGCACGCTGCGGTCGCTGTTGAGGCCGACAATCAGCGCATCGCCGAAGCCTTTGGCCTTTTCGAGCAGGCGCAAGTGGCCGACGTGCAGGAGGTCAAAGCAGCCGTTGGTGAAGACGATCTGAATGTGTGCCCTCGGTTGCCGGGAACGGAGGGAGCGGCAAGTATCGACCGCGGTGGTGAGATCAACAACCTTGCTCTTTTTCATCGACTTCCTCCGTTTGTAAGGTACCAGAAGGGCCTCTCGAATTTGCTACAAGATCCCCGCGCTCGTTGGTTGTTCGCAGTTGCGGCGAGAACCGTTCTCAACTGAAAAGCCTCCCGCACGATTGAATTCCATGGCCATCAGGAAGTATGCTATCAGTCTGTCAGAAATTAAATACAGAAACCGTGGCTAAGTCGGCCGACCGGTAAGCAGGCCATCGAGGTCATACCATGCCGGGCGCAGTCTCCCCTCAGCACCGTCTCCAAAAGCTTCTCAAGAAGGGGTTGAAGCATCATCAGGAGGGTCGGATCGAGCTGGCCGCGGCGTGCTACCGCAAGATGCTGAAGGTCGACCCAACATCTTCCGAGACGCGGGAGATGTTGCGCTTGTTGGAAGCGAAGGCTGGTCCAGTTCAAGAGTTAAACCCGTCGCTCAACGCAAATGTCGCTGATGACCCGTGTACATTATACAGCCGCGCAAATTCATACCTGGCCGAAGGCAGGATTCAGCAAGCGATTGATTGCCTCCGGCGTGCCGCAGAGCTTCGCCCTGAGTCCGCGCAAGCCCATCAGTATCTCGGCGCAGCGCAGGAACGGTTTGGGGACCTCCAAGCTGCGGTGAATTCTTATCAGCGCGCGGTCGCTCTCCAGCCTGATTCTCCGGAGCTTCACTGCCATCTGGCCAGGGTTCTCTATCAAGGTGGCGCCCTTCAAGCGGCCGCCGAATTGTACCGACGCGCCTTGGCCCTCGACCCAAAAAGGTACGAGACCTACAATGACCTGGGTCTGGTTCTCACCAATCTCGGCAACTTTGAGGCGGCTGTAGAAGCTTTCCGTCGCTCCCTCCGGCTTAATCCCCGCTCTGCCAAGACGATGGCCGGCATCGGATACCTTTATGAGCGTAAAGGCGATCTGCTCTCTGCAGCCGACGGGTATCGTGAAGCTTTAAAGGTAGACCCCGAGTTGCTTGCCGCCTATGTTGATTTGGGATTCGTCCTTTACGGACTGGGCGAGCTGGCCGAAGCCGCAGATTGCTTTCGTCGCCTCCGCGCATTGCAGCCGGACTCTGCCGAGGCAACGGCCAATCTGGGAATTATTCATCTGCTGCAAGGCAATCTCGCGGCCGGCTGGGCCGAATATGAATCCCGCGGAAAGGTCGGCGTTGGCGATGACCGAAGCCTGACCCAGCCGCGGTGGAAAGGCGAACCGCTTGGCGGTGAGCGCATTCTGCTCTATGCCGAACAAGGGTTCGGGGACACGCTCCAGTTCGTGCGTTATGTTCCGCTGGTCGCAGCTCAAGGCGGACAGGTCGTGCTGGAAGTTCAGCCGCAGTTACGTGGCCTGCTCTCGGCAACCGACGGTGCATTGCATGTGATGTGCCGAGGCGAGACGTTGCCAGAGTTCGCCTGGCAGTGCCCACTGCTCAGTTTACCTTTGGCCTTCGGAACGGAATTGCACACAATCCCGGCAAAGGCCCCTTACGTCCACTCCGACCCGGCACTGGTGGAAGTGTGGCAGCAGCGGCTCCAGGGGAATACACGGCGCATCGGGCTGGCCTGGGGCGGCAACCCCACCCACCATCGCGATCGCTTACGTTCTATTCCACTGGAACTGCTTGTGCCTCTGATGAAAGTGCCCGGTACAACCTTCTACTCATTACAGGTGGGGCCCGGAAGTGAACAGATGAAACAGATGCCGCCAGACGTGCAGGTGATCGATCTGGCGGATGAGTTGAAGGATTTTGCCAATACGGCAGCGATCGTCGCCAATCTCGACTTGGTGATTTCCGTCGACACAAGCGTTGCGCATCTGGCCGGCGCCATGGGTAAACCCGTATGGATCTTGCTGAATAAAGGTTGCGATTGGCGCTGGTTTTTGGAACGCGCGGATAGTCCGTGGTATCCCACCGCGCGGCTGTTTCGCCAAACCACCGCCGGGGGATGGCAGGAGGTGGTGAATCTCGTCGAACGTGCGCTTCGGCAGGGCTGATGGGGCGCCCGAAAAACATCTCAGGTTGCTGACCTGGGGTGAATGAAGAAGCACGCCGGCGACATTGTCCCCCGACCCTATTGGTTCCACCGCCCGGCGAGCGCACTCGGCGGGTCCGTGAGCGATTGAAAGCGGACCAGGCGAATGACCGGCTGGTCCTTCAAGGAAACGAGCGGCATAAACCCCTTCACCATCATCTCCTCTGCCGACGTCTGGGTCATCAGAACCTCCGCACACGGCTTGGTTCTCGACTCACCTTCCAGAGTGTAAATGTGAATGGGCAAGCCGGTGATGTCCTGGAGAGTGCCGGGACGAAATTCCCACCCCTGCTCCGTAAAGGTCTGCGCCAGCAGCAAAACCGCTGCAAAAGCCGGGTTCGCCCACAGATAATCTTCGTGGGCGGTGGTATCAGGAATTTCGTCGAAATCAAAGAGTTCGGTGGATTCGGTTTCTTTGCCGTAAGGCAAACGAATCAGAAAGCGTGGCAAGGCCAATCCCAGATAACGTGCTTCCGCCAGGCCCCGCAACGCTCGCCAGGCTGCGGCGGTTTCCGCGGCAGGCTGCTTGGTCCATTTACGCCGATCGGGCAAGTCCGCAACCGAATCACAACCTAAGAGACCTGGGCTTGCACCGGAGATAAACGGAGCGCCCGCCGCTGCGGCAACCTTCGCCATACGAGCGAGCAGCTCAGCGTCATCGCGTGAGGAGTCGAAGGTGTAGTTCCCCGCCAGAATGGCCCAGGGCTCCGCGCCGGGAGTCCCCACCGTCTTCTCCACCAGTAACCTGTAGGTCCCTGTGGAACGGAGGTCCTGTGAGGAAGCAAGATCGCGAGAGAGCTCCTCCTTGCTCACGTCGATCAGCAGCACTTTGAGCCGGGAACTTGTTTCCAGGTTGCGAACCAGGAAGAAGACGGCGCGCCATGCGGACTCAAGGGCCTGAAATACGGGCAGGTGAAGAAGGGCACCCATCTGCGCGCTCGTTGCCAGGTCGAGCAATCCCAGTGCCTCGGCCTGCCGGGGATCAGCTTTGGGGATAATGTGCGGAGCAATAATTCCACGGACATAGGAGGTGAATGGGTCGGGTCGGCTGGAAGGATGGGGCTCGTCCACTTTTTTCTCCGTCTCCTCCAGCATTTGGTCCAGGAGATTTCCCGAAATGACCTGCTGTACGCCTGAACTCGAATCCCTGTGCGGCTCCGCCGGGGCCGGGGCAGCGGCCCGCGGCGGGGTCCCTCTAATGCCGAGTTCGCCTGCGGTTTCGGCGAAAGTCGCCGAGTCGCTGAGTTTTTCACGCGTTTCGCGCAGCTTCTGAAACAACGGGACGTGCCGGAAGAGGCTGTCGGGATGAAACTCCTCCAAATCAGTGAATTTCAGGGTAATCGGAAAGCCATCCTTCCCACCCATGCGGAGATCCAAATGGGGTGACATCTTAGCGAACACGGCATCGTAATTGTCCCGGTCAATCAACGTGGGCCGTCGATTCGCCAGTGCCTCCCTGATTTCGCTGAGCTTGCGATTCTCACGACCACTGAAATCTCCCAGAATGGCGACTCGGAACGGAGTTTCGGAGTCAGCTTCTCCTTGGACCCGCTCACGGCCTGCGGTCACGTCGAGATGTATCTCACCAAAAGAGTGACGATCCGGCATGGGGTTGCTCCTCACTTCGGCAATTTGAAATTGCCTCAAACGATGGGATTTGAATGACCACAGGAATTGTACGCTCATTGCTTCTTGCGTCCAAGCGCTGAATAGCCTTCAATCGCCCTTGGGAGGCTTGGCAAGAGCCACGGGAGCGGGCATTCCGGCGAGTCGGCCGCAGCCCCTGCCAGATCTTCGGGGAGGAATGATGAATCCGGGAAAGCAGCGGCCGGTCACATGATGAAGGCCACCCACTCACCATCCAAATTGAATTCGTTCAGGCCCCCCGCGAGGTTTTTCAGTAGATAACTCCTCCACTCACCGGATAAGTCGAAAATGTTGTATCCCTGCCGTTGGTTGTCAACCGCGAAGGCTATCCACTCAAGGTTTTGATCAAACAAAAGGAGCACCGCCTGGTTCGGAGTGTTAACGATGTAACCGAGCAATTCCAAATCGGGCGTCCAACGGCGTAACCCGGAATACGCGTCGGTTTGTTTAGGATCGAGTGAAGCATTGGCGGTGGGATTGAGTGAGGTGGTGAAGAGGGGATCCAGGGAACGATTGAATTTCGGGCTGATCCTGTGGTTTCGTAGCGGGTTAATCGCGTGGTTATACGAAGGATTGAGCGATGCGTTCCCCCTGGGATTGATCTTGGGATTGAATTGCGGATTGATGTTCGGATTGAACTTAGCGCGGTCAGGGGGGTCAGGCATCAGGGTCTTTCGTTCTGGGAAATGGGGGTTGGGCCAAGACTGCGGCCAAGGCTGAGCTCGTGTGCCCCGGGATCGTTACCTCCCCTGCGAGACTCCCAGGGAGCGCTTCACTGCCGAAGGACAAGCCTCCTCCCCAATCCAAGGGTTTCAATGCAAAGACCCAGAGGAATCGGGGAATTCGGCACAGGCCAGTTACATGGAACTGAAGATCTTGGCAACGCCCGAATGATCCAAGGGCCTACGGGCCCCTCCGGGGAATTCTATTTCGGTCTTGGTCGAATAAAAAAGAACACGCGCGAGGAAGCGCCCCTCCAAAGTCAAGTCAGCCATAGCTTCCACCACGGGTTTCGTACTGTCCGGGGCCGCTTGCCTCCCGGTCTTTTGAGTCTGAACGATCATCTTGCCGGCCGGCAGGCGAGCTACGCCAGCCCAGCGGAAATCGGGCCTCATATCGAGCTCGAGTAGTGCTCCCTGCGCTTCAATCTCTTCCCTGATTTGCTGGAGAGCGTCGTTCATACGCTCGAGAAGTTCGTTGTCTGTCATCCCACCTCCTCAAGTCATTGGTCCTCTCCCCTCTTCCATGAGCGGAGGCCACAGGACCTGCTTCGGAGTTTCAACAGCGCCAATAGGTTGTTGTGCTACTCTTTCTTGCCGGTGGTACGCCTCGAATAGTATTATTCAATTAGGGCTGAGAAATCAACCGGAATCTTATGGAGCCGCCTTAAGGAAATTGCCCTAGCGGGTCACACTGGATACACACCGCATCGTCGAGAAAAAGCTCTTCTGCAAAATAGGAGGGGCCCCCAGTGTATCGAGGTCGAACTGCACGGTTACGGGCTTTCCATTCGGAGCGGTCACGGGGCGCCCCCCAGCGACACGCAGGATCCACTCGACATTGTAGACACTCCCATTCTGTACGGCCTTGTCAGCATCATCAAAGAAATGGAAGACTCCCCATGTTCCGTTGTAGCTCGGCCATGTCAATTCGGATCCTCCTGCAATCTTGATCGTGAGCGTGACGCCCTGGCCGGTGATTCCCGGCCAGGTAAACTGCTGGTACGAGGAATTGCCGCCGGAATAATTCATCACCTGGCCGTCGATGTTCATGGAGAGGCTACTGACGCTCTCTGTCGGATGCGGGCGAAGCGCGTACTTGAATTGCAGTTGTCCGGGTGCACCCGCGTAAAGCGCGTGCTGTACGCCCGCAGCGCGGTTAAAAAAGTTCAGGAAGGCCGGATTTACCGGCTGTGTCGCCGCAGGATTGACAATGTAGCCTGTCGCCTGGGGGAGAAGCAGGTTCTTCAGCGCAGAATTGTAAAACTGGGCCAATGCCCCGCTGGTGGGGTCAAAAACCAACGCCAGATCCTGCGGTGTAGCTTCCAGCGTAGCTTGGGGAGCGAAGGGGAACTTGGATTCGAGCGGGTTCAATTGTGCGCACAAACCCTGGCCGCTCACCGGACCAGGCTTCAGGACTGCCGCAATCGACACAATGGGGGCTAAGAGCAGATTCTGGACCGTCTGGTCGACGTGGCCATCCTGATCGATTTTGAAACCTTGGGCGATCTGATTGGCGGCCTGTTGGGCGTTGGAGGCGTCGCCTGCGCACTGGGCTTTCGCGGCCTCCTTGTCACCGGGGGTAGAGTTGGCTTTGTCCAGGCAGCTCTGGAGGCCACTGAGGCCTGCGACGTAAGGCTTGTTGGCGTCTCCAATGTATTGATCCTGGCAGTTGGGTGAAACGACTGCCTGGACAGGCTGGAACGCCTTGACAACATCCGGTTGGTCGACCACCGTGTTCTGCGCCGTGATGCACATAAGGGCCAGGAGCGGGGACTGGTTGCCGGAAAGCTTCAAGAGCTTTTGCGCCGCGTCCGCAAGGCCGCCGTACCGGACCACATTCCCGTTTCTCAGGAAGGTACGCCATTGCTCAATATAGTCTTGTTGATACCTGCTGCGCAGGTCCGTGGCGATTTTTGTCAGGTCGACGTTGGAAGAAGTTTCCTCGCCCAGAACCCACTGTTCCCCACTGAAAAACTTGGGCAGATTCTGCAAGGCATTTTGAATGAAGGCCCATCCACCCTTCGTGAAGGCGCCACTCACTTCGACTCGATCGACAACCACCTCCGCGGAACCCGGAAATTTCTTGTTGAAGTTGATCGAGGGATTAGCCTTTTCAGCCTCCGCCAGCACGAACCGGTAAACGCGCTCCACCCCTGAGAACTGGGAGAGGTAATTGCGGGCTTTGGCGACCACCAGCGTGTCATACTCCGAGGAGTAAGGGTTCTCGATCTTCAATTGCTCACTGTAGAAGTCGAACTGCTTTTGAGCCAGTTGCACACGGTCCTGGTCGATGTCCCGGCCTCCTGCCCATGCTTTCATGAGGACCGGTGAAAGGAACAAGCTGGTGCTCTTCTCGTGATTGGAGGTTGTGATGAGGTAAGCCTTCAAGGGATTGTAGGCGGCCTCATACTGATCGTTGGGGCCCGGCGCACCGGGAAGCGAGGAAAGCGTCTTCACCAGATTAGATTGTGCTTGTCCAAAAAGCAGTTGCTGGAAATGCTGGAAGTAGATCCTGCGGACATCAGGATAAAGGGAGTTCCCCACGTACAATCCCCAGCGCATGCTGAAAGGGGGACCGTTCTGTTGATAGTCCGACAAGGTCTCGACGGACTGCCGGAGTGTTTCCAGCTTGTTGAGCATGTCAAGCGAGGGCAGTTCTTGACCTGTCAATTGAACATCCGGAATCCCTTGGGCGGCTGTGACCACCTGGCTTTCCAGGTTCTTGTTGCGAACGAAGGAGACAATAAAACCCACGATGAAAATCAGGAGAAACGCCGTGGCCGTAGCAAGCAGGATTCGTCTCCAGAGACTGGTTTTGGTGCTGGAGGCGCTCGCCGTAAGGGCGGACGTGTCTTTGAGCAGCACGTCGCTAAAAAGATGGGGGAGAAAAACCCATTGGGGGACCCTGCGGGTTTCACTCGCTTCCGGCGCCCGGGCTTGTTGCTGGGCCATGATGGCTCTTGCCTTCCGGATATCGAAGATTCCGGTTGCACCCACCTCGCCGGTCGAGGCGGAGGGTTGCGCGACCGGTTCGTCCTGAGCAAGCGTGGGTCCCGCGGTGGTGATGGTCACGGGTCGCACGCCCGAGAAGTAAAACCCCCGCAGGAATGGACCCGTACGCAGCTGGCTCGGCCGGCAAAGGTCGACAAGCATTTGGGCCAATGACGTCCGCACCTTTCTGAACTCCCGGGGAAACTCATAAATGGGAGGCAGTTTGGCGGCATCAAACTCCTGGGAAAGCAAATTTACTCGCCGATCCGCAAGCGATTGAAAAAGGTTGTCGAACTCCCGCGAGATTCTGGCGGTTTCCTGCTCGGCATACACGCCGGTGGAATAGGTGACTTTGGGCAAAGTCGCACCAAGAACTACCGAGGCCTCGTCATTGGTTAGATTGCGAACGTAATCGTGAAAGAATTGCAGGCGATCGGCCCGCGTGAAAAGGACATAGACGGGGAGCGTGATGCCCAGCAATTGCGAGACCTCGCGAAGGCGTGTCCGTATCTTCTCGGTGCTGGCTGCCAAGGCTTCGGGAGCGCCTGCCTTCATAAAGGTTTCGCTGTCCACGCAAACCAAGGCGGCTCGGGGGGAGGGCGTGCCCTTTCCGAATATCGAGTGAAGCTGGCGGGGGGCCAACTTCTTTACAAATTTGGCCCACCTTGCACGGTCCTGCAGCATCGGACCACCGGCCTCCGCAAAGATGAATTGCCGGGTGTACCAGAGGTTCGCGGTACGAGTGGGGACCGGGACTTTGTCCTGAACGGTATGACCCGCCAGTAATTCAGGTTCGAGCCCGGAATGCAGGACGACACTGGTCTTGGCTGAGCCGGTCTCACCCATGACAAGGTAGAGGGGCAAGCTGCCGAACTTGGCGCTACGGCCCAACTGCGATGCCTGGAGCCGCATCTCCGCTTCCCGTATCAAGATGTCAATTTCATCTCCTGCCGCCCCTCCGCCCGCGGTCATTTGCTCGCGTTCCTTGTCCTTGACTCGGAACCACCAAATCACAATGATGAACGCTGCTATGCCAATGAGGGCAAGTGCAATCCGGAGTATCCAAAGGCTGCTTCCCTGCAAATGCAGCCAGGATCCTATAAACCAAGCCAGGACCAACCACACGATAAGAGCGACCGCCGCGATCCAATATTTCAACTTGGTGTTCATGGGGACTCCCTAATGGGGCGTAAGCGGAACTGTTGAGTGTAATCCTGATGCCCCGGAAATGAGCGCGAATTTGAATCCCACAAAAAACAGAATCGCAAAAAGCAACGCTCCCATCGTGCCAAAGAGGAGAGCTCGAACCCAGGGATCGGAGGATTTCTCCTGGACCACATCTTTTGGAGGCGCCCAGTTGGGGGCCAGCGGGCGCGGTCCGCCACGTAGATGTTGTACCTTCTCCGCCACCGTGGACGCCACGGAACGTGCGGCCTCTTGACCGCTCATGCTGTACTTTCCCCGGTAACCGAGCCACAGGCAGAGGTCATAGATTTCCAGCACATCCACACTCTGCGGGGAATCACCTTTGGCCATCAGCCGGTCGATACATTGGAAGAACATTTCTCCGGCTTGGTGCGTGCCGAACAATTCCTCCTGCAAGGGCATGCGAGGCCAATCGGCGAAAAGAGGATTGTTGGAGTTGAGAATCGATTCATCCAGGAAAGCGACGACCGCAAAAGTGGCCAGACGCACATCGTCAGCGGCATAGCCCCTGCGGGTTGCTTCCGCTTCCGCCGCGCCGATCGCACCCTTGATCTGATTTCGGAACGACCCGGCGTCCGCGACCGCCTGCCGGTTCGAGCGAAAACGCGTAATGACCGTCAGGATTTCCTGGTAAATCAATGCCAGATTCGTGCGTCCGGCGGCTTGCGCCGGCGAAACACCAACCGCTTGTCCACCCATGCCTGACCTCTCAGGATTCCAGGATAACGATCAATTCAATTTCCGGGTTGGGGATGTCGCCCGGAATGTAGATTCCTACACGACGAGTTTGCACGATGTGGTCCCAGCACGGCCCGGCGCGGCCAATGGAAAAGTATTGGCTTTCCACCCGCCGGGCTACGGCGGAGGGAGGAACCGGAACGTGCGTCAATGCCATGCCGGGCAGCGCCCTCTTCACCAGTTGGGGAACGAATTGCGCGGAGCAGACCTTTACCAGTTGCAGCGTCCGGGTAATGACATCGGCATCGCCCATCTCCGCGTGCACGGAGATCATCCAGCGGGCGCGGTCCAAACAACGTTGATCCGTGATATCGCCCTCGTAAAAGTAGTTGGCAACCGGCGTAAGGGGAATGAACAGGCAATTCGACGGTGCCAGAAGCTCGAGATGTTCATGGATGTGCTTCTCCACTTCGGCAAAGCACGTATCGAGAGCCATGTGATTATAGAGGGGAAGATTCCGGGGCTGAGAATCCAGGGAAAAAGTGCAAAGTGCTCCCCCCAGGCGAAGGAGTTCGAGGAAGAGTTCTTCCGGATGCCCGCGCTTGGAAAGGAAAAGGTGGCGGAGGGGCCCCAGGGCGGAGTTGATGGCATGCAAGAACCAGAATTGGCCAATCTCCTGTGCCGAAAAGCCAGTTTGAAATTTCCCCCTCCCCCGGCTATCGAGAGACATCGTCGCGCTCTTCTCCTGAAGCATGTCGATCAACCGACGCGTCATCAACATCAGGGTGGGGCTGGCGCTGATCTGAGTGCAGGGGGGAATAAAGCTCTCGTCATAGATGTAATTGCCGGACCCATCTCTGCGGATGCGGGCGATGGGAAGGGTTTGCATATCTCCGGCATCTTCCGTGTCGAGCAGGAGTTGGATATTCTTCCGCCCGACTTTCAAGGGCTTTTCATCGAGGCCCGTATTCTCATCGGGAATGATGTCGGATTCGGCGATTAAACGCGTTCGCCCATTTTTATCCTGGTCGGTCAGAGCACAGTTCGGCGCGCCAAGCCGGAGGGGAGGGATGGCGAGGAGCACGGTCAGGCTTTCCCGAGTGGGGGGAAACAAATCCACAATACTGCGTGGAGCAGGCAGCGGATCGCTTTCGGGCATGTTAAAAGCCAGCCCGTCCTTGAAGATCCCGCGTGCATGGACGAGGCACACCGTGCCGTTACGCAATGCCTCGGCATCAAGCTCCAGCCCGACGATTCCATAGGGCTCATACCACAATTTCGAGATCCCAAAGTGCGTGATCTCCTCGAAAAAGCGGCTTTGCACTTGAAAGTGATGGGGCCCGAGGTGCATGCCCTCCGACCACACAACTTTTGAAAGTTGCTTCATGAAGTTGACCCGGTAGTTTTCGGTTAGTTGCTATCGGGTAGGTCTTCCCCTCGTGTGTCCGACGATTTTCAGATCATCTGTCCAGGATCCCACGCACCCTGACCCGCAGGGCCAATTCCTTCAGACCTCTAAAAGCCCGGCCCCGAAGGTGACACCAGAAGGGCAGCCCTACCATTCCCAAAGCCTACCACACGTGAGAGTTCATCTCCTGTACGATTCGTCGTCAATATTACAACATCTTGGCCTTAAGTAACAGACTTTCAATCATCGGCAATGCGCGCGGAGTTCGTTTATGGTAATATGGAGTGAGGTAAGATGGGACCCTACTCATGAGCTTTCTGGAAAAATACCGGATCGATTCCTTGCTGGGAGAGGGGGAAACGATGTCTTTCCGGGCGCTGGATACGGCGACGGGCCAGTCAGTGCTGGTGCACCAGCTCATGCCCGGACGGACTGATCCGCATCTGCCCGATCTGGCGTCCATGGTTTTCAAGTATCTCCCCGGAAAGGGCGCCCCCGGAACCGAACACTTTCGGAAAATTGGACAAGACGAAGGCCGCATCTTCATCGTGACCGCGGATGTGCCGGAGTGCCTGGACGTTCGTAAGTGGCTTCAGTCGATCGCAGATTGGGTGGGTACACGGCCGCCGGAGCCTGCGGTAAAGCCTCCTGACAAGCCCTCCCGAGGTCAGATCCCGAGTGGTTTTGAGGTGGTTTACGAGAGCCGGAAGCAACCCCCGCGTGCGGCCCCGCTACCGGAGCCCCCTCCGCCACCGATTGTGCCCCCTTCGCTAGAGCCAACGGAGGCAGCGGCTCCCCGCGGATTCACGGAATTGTTCTCCGAAACAAACACAGACACTGTCATACCGCCACCTTCCCCATCGCCACCGGCATCCAGTAGGCCGCCGAGTGTGCCTCCCTCCCGGCCCGTTGAGAAATCGGGCCCCGGCGAATTCACGCAGATGTTCTCTAGCATGGGCAAGGGCCAAGCCGATCAACCCCTTCCGTCTTCGCCACCGGCATCCAGTAGGCCGCCGATTGCGCCTTCTTCTCCAACCGGTGGGAAAACGGGCCCCGGCGAATTCACGCAAATGTTCTCTGCCATGGGCAAAGGCCAAGCCGATCAGCCCCTTCCGTCATCGCCACGGCCATCCAGTAGGCCGCCGAGTGTACCTCCTCCGCCCAGCGAAAAATCGGGCCCCGGCGAATTCACGCAAATGTTCTCTGCCATGGGCAAAGGCCAAGCCGATCAGCCCCCTCCGTCATCGCCACGGCCATCCAGTAGGCCGCCGAGTGTACCTCCTCCGCCCAGCGAAAAATCGAGCCCCGGCGAATTCACGCAAATGTTTTCTAGCATGGGCAAGGGTCAAGCCGATCAGCCCCTTCCGTCATCGCCGCCGGCACCCAGTCGGCCGCCGATTGCGCCCCCTTCTCCACCTGCAGCGAAAGCGAGCCCCGGCGAGTTCACACAAATGTTTTCTGCCATGGGCAAGGGCCAAGCTGATCAGCCCCTTCCGTCATCACCACCGCCCGCGCGGGCCCCGAATGCACGCCGCCCGGGGGAGATAACCAATCCTGGGGATTTCGCACGAATGTTCACCTCATCCCAGGAAAGAAAGGAGCCGCCCGCAGCCCCACTTCCTTCTCCAGTCCCCAGTGGTCTATCGCAGCCGGCTTCACCTCTCTCCAGCTCTTCAGCTCAAAAGGGGCCCGGCGAGCTTACTAAAATGATGCAGGCGTACAAAACGCCGCGGGAGTCGCCGCCAGCCCCAGCATTGGAGCCGCCTAAACCGTCGAGTCCGCCGCCTGCCACCGTACCTGCCAAGAGTGGGCCCGGCGAATACACGATGATGTTTCGGCAGCCACCACGGCCAGTGGCACCTGGTCCCACGGCCGCGGCGCCCCCACCAGTTGCTCCGCCTGCATCTGCTCCACCGGAGCCCCG
>JBEKNU010000160.1:0-16718 GCA_049522495.1 Terriglobia bacterium | reverse complement strand
AAGGTGATGGCAATGGCTGGTCGCGGCTCACCGATGGTGATCTCAATAGCTATTGGAAGAGCAATCCGTACTTGACCAAGCCTTTCACCGGTGAAGACGACTCCCTGCACCCCCAATGGGTCATGATCGATTTGGGCAGGAAGTTGGATGTAAATGCCATCCGCATTGCCTGGGCTGACCCCTATGCCAAGCGCTACACGGTTCAATTCTGGACGGGCGAGAAGGAGCCCTTCTATGAGGGGACAACCGAGGGTGCCTGGCAAACCTTCCCACTGGGGGCGGTCGAAGACGGCAAGGGCGGCACGCAAACGCTTAAGTTGGTGTCGTGGATGATCCCCGTGCGCTATCTCCGCATCTGGATGACCGAATCCTCGAACACCTGCGACACTCACGGCTCGGCGGACCAGCGGAATTGCGTGGGATACGCCATCAAGGAGTTGTACGTTGGCACCTTGGCCCCCGACGGCCAGTTCACCGACCTCGTTGAGCACTTGCCCAGCCGCCAGCAGACCGTAACCTGGCCGTCGTCAGTTGACCCGTGGCACGCCGCAACCAACCTGGACGAAGCGGTGGGAGACCAGGTGGGTTTCGACTTCTTCTTCCACAGCGGGGTGACGCGCGGACTTCCGGCGTTCGTGCCCATCGCCATGTTGTATTCCACGCCCGACGACGCCACAGCCGAAATTGCCTATCTCTACAAGCGTCAATATCCGATCGCCTATATCGAAATGGGAGAAGAGGCCGACGGGCAGCACATGCTTCCCGAGGACTACGGCGCACTATACCTGCAATTCGCCACGGCGATTCATAAGCTTGTTCCCAATGCGCGGCTGGGCGGGCCGGCCTTCGAGGGGACGCTTGACGACGTGGAAGTCTGGCCGGACTCCCAGGGCCGCGTCTCTTGGTTGGGCCGCTTTCTTGATTATCTGAAGATGCACGGCCGGATGAACGATTTCACGTTCTTCTCCTTTGAGCACTATCCGTTTGACGCCTGCAACAACCCGTGGAGCGACCTCTACCGCGAGCCGTCCATCGTCAATCACATCATTCAGGTCTGGAAAGATGATGGCTTGCCCGCGAACACGCCCTTTTTCATGACCGAGGGCAACATGTCGTCGCGCTCAGGAGAGAAGTTCGTCGATATCATGGGTGGGCTGTGGCTGGCTGATTATGTCGGATCGATGATGAGCGGGGGCGCGGGCGGCACCTTCTTCTTCCATGACATGCCGGGGCCGCTGGGAGGTGGTTGCGGCGGGGGAGCGTTCGGCTTCTTGAATCTGGATCGGGACTACCAAGTCAAGGGATACTTTTCGCAGTATTTTGCGTCACAGGTGATCTCAAAGGAATGGGTACAACCGGTTGACGCCATCCATCGACTCTTCCGTGTTTCGAGCGACGTGCAGGATCCGGCGGGAAATCTCCTGGTCACAGCCTATGCGGTGGAGCGGCCCGATGGGCAATGGTCGGTAATGCTCATCAATAAGGACCAGTACAACGACCACGCCGTAAAGGTGGTTTTTTCGGACCCCGAAACGAAGCGCGTTCGATACTTTGCGGGCAATGTCGATCGTATCGTTTTCGGGGCTGCCGAATACCACTGGCATCCCGATGGCGTAAAGGGCTTTGCGAACCCTGATGGACCGCCGACGAAATCCACTGCAACGGGCGGCGCGGACGCGCTCTACCAGCTTCCGAAAGCGTCCATCATCGTGCTGCGTGGCAAGATTGGAAATTAGCCAGCCTGCCGGTCCATGGGTTACTTCGACGGCACGGCGTGCTCTTTGACGTACTTTTCGATTCGTGGGTCCAGATCGGCGCCGGAAGCACCCGTTGCGATGTAGTGGAACGCTTCGGCGTACTCCACGCCGTATTGCGCGCCCAAGTCGCGGTCGTGCCCCAACAGGAATTCCTTAATATAATTGCGGTCGGCGGTAGCATCGTCGTCCCCCAGTAGGGGCAGCGACTGATGGCGCTTCGCCAATTCCGCCCGCAGACGTGATCCGTAGTGGCCGCCTGGCCCTTTCGCCTGGTTAGCCCGGATGGCGTCGATTTTCTTGTCGATCTGCTTGCTGATATCGACCACGCGCGTGATCTCGGGCCGCCGGGCGAAGTAATACTTATCCTGAACTTCCTTGGGCGCCAGGCCTGCCGCGAATTGCTCGGGGTAGTCGTGGTCTCGGCCAGCCATCCAGCACGCCGCCTCCACGGCCTTGGCCACGGTGTAATGATCGGGATTTTCTTCGTCGTGCGCCCAGGGATCCCAGCAGACGACGGTATCAGCCTTCACTAACCGGATGATAAAAATGAGGCGGCTGATCACCTCGTTCAGTGAAACGTCGGCCATGCGGTGGTTGTTGTAGTTCAGGTCGAAGTGCTTCTGGCAGCCCAGGACCCGCGCCACTTCCGCGGTGTCGCGCTCGTTGCCGAGCACGTTGTCACCGATCGTTCCGGGTGTGCCCAGCCCGGGTGCATCACCCATATCGTCGTTGGTGGCGCGGACCAGGTAGCCGGTATATCCTTCTTCAATCAGTTTGGCCACCGTGCCCGAGGACTCCAGAGGTATATCGTCGGAATGGGCCTGGATGGCGAGAAGGACCTTTCCTTTGTGCGGTAGGCCGGCGAGGGGCCGCTCCAGAAAAACCCCGCTTGCCGCCCCCGGCCGCGGTGGCTGAGATTGAGCGAGCTGTGCCAAGGCACTTCCGGCGAGCACACTGTAAAGAAAATCACGTCGCAGCATGGCGTCGATTATAACCGACCCAAGCGCCCGATAACAGTTCAGGCGAACGGCCATACGCATCGTGGATAAACCAAGATTAACCACGATTGGGCAAGATTATGCGACGCTTGGAGAGCGGGAAGCGACAAAATGACATCCGGAAGCCAATATGGCGCGTGCGCGGTCAAAAAGTCCCTCGTAGATGAAACATACGTTCTGCAGGACAGTCGCCAGCGGACCTCGGCGGACCCCAGCGGCCGCTAAGCCCACTCTCGCGTCAAAGCGCAGAGCTTAAAACGCAAAAAATGGAAACCCACAGAATCCCGGACGGATTTTTTCCATGTTTCGCGCATCGCATTCCAGCCGGCGCTGCCAAATTCAGGAAATTCCTTACAGGGCTTGACTCGCGAGCACACTCCGAGGAGAATCCCTGGCGACGGTTTTTTTGAACGCCGTTGTGACATGACAAAGAACTTCAACCAATCCATCCTTTTCGAAAATCACCACCAGAGGCCCCACATGATTAGCCGAATGGTTTTATTATTCCTATTGTGCCTAACCTTGACTCCGTTTTTCGCGGGTTCTGGGGTCTCATCTTCTGCGCAGGGGGCGCTCATGGTTAAGAAAGAGGCTTTTGGAACGATGCCCGACGGAAAAGCCGTCGAGCTTTACACCCTTACCAACACTCACGGCATTGAAGTTCGCGTGATGACTTATGGGGGGATTGTCGTCTCCGTCAAAACTCCCGATAAGAGCGGGCACTTCGCTGATATAACACTGGGATTCGATACGCTCGCCGGCTACCTGGCCAAGAATCCCTTTTTCGGAGCCCTCGTTGGACGTTATGGAAATCGTATCGGCAACGCCAAGTTCACGCTCGCCGGCAAGGAGTACACGCTGGCGAAGAATGATGGCGCCAACGCTTTACACGGAGGCCTGAAGGGGTTCGACAAGGTTCTGTGGCAGGCGCATTCTTTCCAAAAAAGCGCCGAGGTCGGGCTGGTCCTGGAATACACCAGCCCCGACGGCGAAGAGGGTTATCCCGGAACCCTCCACGTAACCGTAACCTACACGCTGAGTGACAAGAACGAATTCAGGATCGATTATCAGGCCACCACGGACAAGGCCACCCCCATCAACCTCACCAACCACACCTACTTCAACCTGGCGGGCGAGGGAAGCGGAAGTATTCTCGGTGAAGAACTGATGCTCAACGCTGATCAGTTCACCCCGGTTGACGCCACGCTGATCCCCACCGGGGAAATCGCCAGCGTCAAGGGAACGCCGCTCGATTTCACCAAGCTCACCGCCATCGGAGCCCGAATTAATGACAAGTTTGAACAAATGGTATTCGGGCTCGGCTACGACCTCAATTTCGTGATTAACCGGCAGGGACCGGGCTTGGCGCTGGCGGCGCGTGTTTATGATCCCACCAGCGGGCGCGTTCTGGAGGTTGACACCACCGAGCCCGGAGTGCAGCTCTACACGGGCAATCACCTGGACGGCGTACACGGCAAGCACGGGCATATCTACAATGCGCGCGATGCCTTCTGCCTGGAGACCCAGCACTATCCCGATTCGCCCAATAAGCCGAATTTCCCGTCCACGATCCTAAAACCCGACAAGCCCTACCACTCGACAACGGTTTGGAAATTCTCCACGCGGTGAAGGACAGGTGTCAGGTGTCCAGGTATCAGGTCATTGGCACCTGGCGCCTATTTCTCCGAGGACTCTGAGGCGTAATGCACAATGACGGAGATACGCCGGTTGGAAGGGTCGTCAGGGGCATTGGGCTTGCGAAGATGCTGGTCGGCGTAACCCCTAACCTGTGTCACTTGGTCCGCACGCAAACCATTCTCCTGCATGAGCCGGCGGGCATTGTTGGCGCGATCTACGGAAAGCTCCCAGTTTCCGTAATCACCGCCATGCCGGATCAAGGGCCTGGAATCAGTATGCCCCTCGATTGAGATTTTGTAGGGAACACCGCCTAACTCCTTCGCCAGTGCAATGAGCGTTTCCTTACCGCTGTCGTTAAGCTCAGGGCTACCACTGTCGAAGAATGTGCCCTTGGCGGATTCCAAGAGCTCAATGCGCAATCCCTCCGCCGTAACCGTCATCTCAATCTGGCTTTTCAGCTTGTTGAGGTCTTCGATCTCGTGGATGGCGCTCTGGAGGTCCTCTTTCAATTTTCCCATGTTGTCTTTGGATAAAGTCAGGCTCTCGCCGGGGCCCTGTCCGGCGCTCTCGCCCGGGCCCTTTCCATTGCCACCCGTTAGTTTGGAGGTACCAGCGGGATCTCGGAAATATCCCCCCACGGCCTGCTGGATTTGCTTGCTACTGTTCATGAGCCAAAGTACGATGAAGAGGGCCATCATGGCAGTTACAAAATCAGCGTACGCGACCTTCCAGGCGCCTCCGTGGTGTCCGCCGTGACCACCTTTTTTCTTGATGACGATGATTGGTTGACCTGCGGCCATGGTGGTTTAGGGGTCAGGAGTTAGGAGTCAGGAGGTAGAACAGCCAGCTTTCATTCTTTGATAAGAAGTGTTAGCAGCGTACGGTAGAGGGAATGCGGCCCCGGCGCCGTCTATTGTATGCCGTATTCCGACTTCTAGCTCCTGACTTCTGCCTCCTCTCTCCTGACTCCTACCTTCTAGCTTCTCACTTCTAGCTTCTCGCTTCTTCTTCACGCTGCGGCCTCCTTCGGCGCAGCCGCATCGCCACGGTTGCGGCAATAGGTCTCAAGCTCCTCGAAGGAGGGGCGCACGTGACTGGGAATGGCTCGCCGCGCCACTTCCACCGCCATGATCGGTGCGGTTCCTTTGATAAACGAAGCCATGGCCACCCGGAGCACGTATAGGTAGGCATGCTCATCATCCGCGGCTTTGGCCATATTGGAGGCGAGAGGTCCGACCAAGCCGTAACAGAGCAGAATGCCCAAAAACGTGCCCACCAACGCCGCGGCAACCTTATGCCCAATCTCTTCCGGCGGCCCACCCAAAGCGCCCATGGTGATCACCACGCCCAGCACTGCGGCCACGATGCCGAGGCCGGGAAGTGAGTCCGCCATGGTGCTGAGCGCCGTCACGGGCATTGTGGAGTCGTGGTAATGGACATCCATATCTAATTCCACCATCTGGTCAAGTTCAAATGCCTCCACGGCGTTGCTCGCCACCAAACGCATGGTGTCACAAACAAAGGATAAAAGGTGATGGTCATTGAGAAAGGTAGGGTACTTGGAGAAGATCGAGCTCTTCTCAGGGTCATCCGTGTCGCTCTCCAGCGCCACCAGTCCATCCCGGCGCGCGCGCCCAAAGAGTTCGTACATCATCTTTAGCGAATCGAGGTACATGGCCTTGTTGAATTTGGACTCTTTGATGATCCCCGGAAGGCCCGCGGCGATGCGCTTGAGGATGTGGAGGGGGTTGGAAATCAGGAGTGTTCCCACGCCCGCTCCTCCGATGATGAGCAGTTCGGCCGGCTGCAAGAGCACCCTGATGTTTCCGTGCTCCATCAAGTAGCCGCCCACCACAGCCCCGAACACCACCACGATTCCGATGATCGCGAACACCTGATTTGTTTCTCCTTAACTCAGGGCGTTTCCGGCGCGCAAAGCACTATGGCGACATTGCCACCCTGGGCCACGGCCTGCTTGAGCGCGTTTCCCGTGCGCTCCAGAAGTGACTCCATGGGTTCGCCGGGCCTCAAGACCGTTCCGCCCACCGACACGGTGACGGACAATTGATCGCCCCACCAAACGATCTCGGAGGCTCTTGCGAGCCGCTTCAGGCGCTCAGCCGTGGTCAACAAGTTGCCGCCACCGCAATTGGCGACGATGGCCAGGAACTGGTCTTCCGACCAACAACCCACGAAGTCCTGGGGGTCGAGGCCGTTGCGCAGAGTTTGCGCGACGACGTGCAAAATGGCCTCGGCAGCGTCCAGGCCGTGAGTTATCGTCAGGACATCCAACCGGTCCAACTGAATGCAGAGCAAACCAAAGGGAATGAGGTGTTCAGAGGCGAACTTGAGACGATCCAAAAGGTGTGATGCCGCAAAAGAATAGTCAGGAAGCTGCGTGACCGCATCCAATCCGCGGCCCACTGCCAGGTCAGAGTCCGGACGGTGATGCGTGGACGCGCAGGCCCTCTCCACAAAACTTTCCACCGCGCCAATCACATGGCCGTGAACGTCCCGTATGGGAACCGCCCGCAAGGTGACGGGAACGGCGTACCCCGACTTGTGATGGAGGTAGACGCGCGCCTCACGAGCCTGTCCGTTGCGCATAGCGGCGACCAGTGGGCAGGACTGCTCGCAGAGCGCCACCTTATTCTCATGAAATTTGATTAATAGGATTTCACCGCAAAAGCGACCCAGGACATCCTGGCGCAAATACCCGGTTATTCTTTCCGCACCATCATTCCAAAAACTGATCTTTCGCTCGCGATCCAGCAAGCACACGCCTGTCTGCAAACTTCCCAGGGCGGCGCGGAAGATTTCCGCGTTTTGAAGGTCCAACATCTATAAACCCCTTATGTTTCTTATCGGCGGAAATGATTCTGCCTTGAGGCAAGCTGCGCCAGTCCGCCCTCGTTTCTCGCGGGGCGCGAAAAGGGCGAGTGGGGCCTGCTCGCCAGTGCCAACTTGTCCCGATCTAATCGGGAGGGCTGCCTTTTGAATTTTGAACCTGTGATTTGCCTTCTTTCTGCCTACTCGTCCCTTGTCGATGCTCTTCAGCCTACTGTTCCCTGTAACCTGTCACCTGTGCCCTGTCCTTCCGCTCGCCACTCGCCACTGGTCACTCGTCACTGCCCTATCGTTTCTTGGGGGAACCGCAAACCCCGAGGGTGGCCATCAACGGACGGGCAAAGCAGAAGCCCGCCGTGCCGCCAGCGCGCAGGCGGCTTTCCCATCTCGCCGTGCCCGCGAGAAAGCGGTGCCAGAAAAGGAGGATGGGATGAAGAGAATTCAAGCTGGATAGTTAGAGAAAGGCGCTAAAAAGAGGCCGCATCATCAGAGGGTAGGCCGTTGACGATGCCCGAAGGGGGCCTTGGTACTGAAAGAACCTTTAACGACGCCTTTGACTTGGTGATCGAGTTGCGCAAGGTGGGGAGCTACGATCCAGTGTAGCGCCGACCTTTAGGCCGGCAACGAACGGCGCCTGAGGTTCTGTGACCCGGAGGCGGCCATCGTCAATTCGTCTTTGGAATTGACTTTGGGTTCGTCATCGAAGGGAAAGCCCACGATGTTGAAAAGTCGCGGCAGCGACGCGATGGTTCCGGGCTGGCGGACCTAATGGCGTCGTTCACGTTGCGTGAAGTTCTTCGAGGTGCTGTCGCCGGACCTTGATATTGCTTTCGTCCTTTCGGGCGGCTGCCAAGTCATAGGCAAGCTGCATACGCAACCACGTTTCCGCCGTGCTCCCGAACGCCTTGGCGAGGCGAATCGCCATCTCCGGGCTGATTGCGGCCTTGCCGTTCACCACGTTGTTAAGGGCCTGCCGGGTGACGCCAAGAACCTTGGCGCCCTCAGTCACGGACAAGCCCAACGGTTCAAGGCAAGCGTTCCGTACGATACGTCCGGGATGTGCTGGATTCTTCATGGGCATGGTGTGTTTCCTTTCCTCCTTAATGGTAGTCGACCAGCTCAACGTCATAGGCGTCATTCTCTTCGAATCTGAAAATGACACGCCAGTTGGCTCGCACCGTCACTGACCAAAAGCCCTTCAATTCGCCTTTGAGCGGGTGCAGGCGATAACCGGGAACATTCAGAGCCTGTAGCGATACCGCTGCATCGAGGACAGTCAGAATTTCCTGAACGGTGTCCACCAAGTCGGGCCGTATCCCGCTTCGGTCGCCGCGTTCGTAGAGCCGCTTCAGGCCCCGGTGTTTGAAGCTCCTAATCATGAGGGTACACCGTAAAGTGACGATTGTCACTTGTCAAGTGTGGGTTCGTACGGGGACGTCTGGCGGGCTGCGCCGGCTGACCTTTCGAAGTAGGGGGATCCGTCAACCGACGGACCGTCCCCTCCGTGTACATTGCCGCGGAACCAAGAAGGGTAGGGGCACCCCTTGTGGAGCCCTGGCGGAGGGCGGCACGAGGCCGCCCCAACGTCGTGATCGAGTTGCGCAAGGTGTAGGGGGATCCGTCAACCGACGGCCCGCCCCCTGGTTCCGCATTCACCATGCGGAACGCCGGGTAGGGCAAGCCCTACCCCTACTTGGTGATCGAGTTGCGCCAGGAGGGAAGCTACAAGCGCCGAGATTACAGTTCCAACGGCGCTTGAGGTGTTATGACAAAGAGGTAGGCACGGCCAATTCGGCTTGGGAATTGACCGTGGATTCGTCTCTAAAGGGAAAGCCCACGCACAAAAGGAGCGACCGTGGCCCCGCTTACTGAAGCAAGGCAGCGAAGGTTCGGAAGAATCCGCTCGGCGTGGAAATTCGAAGCCCGGTTCGCTTCGCCACCAATTCGCTGAAGTGCTTGGTGTTGTGGGTCAGGAGCCAGTCAGGCCGGCAATCTATTGAGGACGTTGGAGTCCAGGAAGAGGCGAATCCGCCGTGGGCGCGTCACGGGTGGACGCGCTTAGCTGGCTGCCGGCGCCCGTTTCCTTTCGAGATCAGAGCGCTGTAGTGGCGGGCAAACACGCGTTTCCGTGCTTGCGGCAGGGTTGCCAACAACTCTTGTGGTTTCACGCCCCCATGGGTGAGAACGGAGGTGATCCGCGCGCACAACTGATCGAAGCGCTGCTGCTCGGGGAGGAGAATCAGGCCGTTCCCGACTCGCAACACGGCAAAGGGCGCGCCGGCAGCAAGGTCGAGATCCTCTCGGAACTGCTTGGGGATCGTCAGTTGTCCTTTCTCACCGATCTTCGTGTTACCCACAAACTCTGCCGCCGTGGCTTTGACGCTTGCCGGCATACTTAACCCTCCGTAGGAATATCCTACCACACTTCAGGCTCGCGGATGCGACGGCTTCAACCCTCGGGGCAGCTTCAAATCGAGCCACGGCCAATTCGTCTTGGGAATTGACCGTGGGTTCGGCATCGAAGGAAAAGCACACGGTCACGAGAGCAGTGACCGTGGCTGCCCCGCTTGGGGGAACCGCAAACCGGGGGGGGGGCCGTCAGCGGACGGACAAAGCAGAAGCCCGCCGTGCCGCCAGCGCGAAGGCGGCTTTCCCATCTCGCCGTGCCCGCGAGGAATCGGTGCCAGAAAAGGTGACCGGATTATTCCTGTGGCCCAGGCTTAATTGATTCGCGTCCTCCCGTCCGAGAGCCGCTTTTTCTGAGCGCGGGTCCGCGTGCTACAATGGGCACAATTTATCCATGTGATTTCCGCTCTGGGTGATGCGGATGGGGGGAAAGGGTCGTGGCAACGCGGAAATATGATTTTGATGAGAATGACAAGGTCAAGGTCCTCTTATGGTGCGGTCGGCATTGTTGTTATTGTGGGAAGTTCAAGGGGGTGGGTATGGAGGTTGCCCACCTTGTTCCGAAGAGGTCGGACATAGACAGCGCCATGCCACTCTGCTTCGACTGTCATGCAGCGATTGGTCATTACAACACGCGTCATCCTCGCGGAAGGAAATTCTCCATTAAGGAGCTAAAGGCTCGCCGAGACCAAGTCTACGAGGAGCACACAAGGCATCTGGTTCCCCCCGTCAATTATAGGTTGACCCAGGAGGGGCGAAAGTTGCCGGATGTGGGTTTCGAGATTTCGAATCTTGGAAATACTTATCCCGTCCAAGCACGTATCGAAATTGGCCTTGTGCAAGGCTCCCGCTCTATCGGTTCCGTCAACTCGGATCATTACAACGGAAAGTATTTGTGGAGCCTCAACCCAGGCTTTTTAGTCAGAGGACACTTTGGCATTCCTGCGGAGGTTCTTGACAATCCTACGGAGCGCCTCGGTGCAAAGATCGACGTCACTCTAATCGACATCTACCAGCGGGAGCACAAGCTTTTGCCAGTGGGTTACATTCACGTGCTCGGACCAGAGGACTGGTATTTTGAACCCGCTTTGGAGGAGTTGGCTGTTGTCACGGGTGACCAATCTACATGAGCGAGCAAGGTAGACGCACAACGATGGCTTCGCAAGCGAGATTCATCCTCGTTGAAAAAGGTCAGTTGCCTCTCCACCTTGCTGATTTCTGCCTCTTCACCACGGCGGAAATAATTGCATCGTGTAAAGGCTTAACCATCGAGACATTACGGCAAAGGTATTCTGATCGTGAAAGTGCCAACGCGGATTTGGCCCAAAAATTCTCGACGCGACGTGATCTGGTCAGGTTTGTTGCTTCTGACGATTTCAAATTGGGCCTCTTTCTAGAGGTACTGTACTACGTCGTATCGATAGCTGATTTCCTCTTTCAGCTTCGAAAGGACAAGGACTTCTATTTCGAGGTCAGGGAAGAGGTGCAGCCGTGTCTTTATGACGCACTTCATAACCTGTTTGCGTTCGATGAAGAGCAGATGAAGGAAGTAGAAGACACATTGGTTACGCGTGCCGACGTGTATTGCGCGGACTTGGGGACAAGCACCGGCATGCTTCTCTCGTACATCCGAGATTGGGGGACCGCAGAGTGGCAACTGATATTATCCCACGCCGCTGAATACTATGCTATGGTTGTCTCTGCAGAAGCGTTTGGAAATACGCTGATCAACCACGCCGATGTGGAGGGAGATTTCGAGATCAGATGTACGAATTGTTCTGAAACCCTCAGCGGGAAAGTCCCTGGCGAATTGTTTCTCGTCACTTGCAGGAATTGCAGAAATTCGTTCGAAATAGCATGCGCTCGTGGGTTGCGATAAGCATTGATGCCCCCTGCCGTCTCTCCTCTCCCAATATTCCTGCTCCCTTAGCGCAAAACTCAGCGTCGTAGCGCCCGTGAGGCAGCCACATATGCCAGCCGTGAATTCTTAAGCCGGTCGTAGCCCCGTTGGGCATCCACGCCCACATGCTGGCGCGTGGTCTGAGCGCAGTCAGGCCGACATCCGATATTCTTTTTTGAAGTGATCCACTCCACTATCTCAAATTGGGTCGCAAAGGGCTGTTCTTTGCTGCAGACTCGCGCTCCGGCGCGTCCCAAGGGAATTCTGCGCATGGCGGGGCATCCTGCGCAATGCCCAAGCGTCAATAGGGCGTGAAAGCGTATCGTGGGACGATGTCAGTGGTTGGTCTTTTTCACGAGGCGCTCGTAGTCCTTCCGGTAATCAGGGTTTTGCGGGTTAAGTTCGTAAGCCTTGCGGTATTCCTGCAAAGCCTCCTGAGGGTTGTGCTTGCGCTCAAGAGCGACGCCAAGAACGCTATGGGCTGTAGCGTTGTTCGGGTTGAGACGGAGCGCCTCGCGTTCTTCCTGAATCATTCCGTCCCAATCCTTCTTGAAGAATAGGTCCGCGCCAAGGGTAACATGCGCCAATTCGTTCTTGGGGTCTAGACGCAGCGCCTCACGCTCTTGTCCGATTGCCCCATCCCAGTCACCCTTCTTTCCGAGCGCCGCGCCGAGGTTGATGTGTGCCTCCTCAAGATTTGGGTTCAGGCGCAGCGCTTCACGTTCTTCGGTGATCTCGCCATCCCAGTCACCCTTCTCTCCAAGCGCCTTGCCGAGGTTGTAGTGCGCCCTGTCATTATTGGGGTTCAAGCGCAGCGCTTCACGATACCCCTTGATCTCGGCATTCGAGTTGCCCTTCTTTCCGAGCGCAAATCCGAGGTTGTTATACGCACTGTCATTATTGGTGTTCAAGCGCAGCGCTTCACGTTCTTCGGTGATCTCGCCATCCCAGTCACCCTTCTTTCCGAGCGCAAATCCGAGGCTGTGGTGCGCCACGTCATTATTAGGATTCAAACGCAACGCCTCGCGTGCTTCAGTGATTGCTCCATCCCAGTCGCCCTTCTTTGTGAGAGCGAAGCTGAGGTTGTTGTGCGCCATGTCATTATCAGGGTTTAGGCGCAGGGCTTCGCGTGCAGCGGACACGTCATCGTCCCACTTCTCCTGCTGACCCAGGAGATAGGCCAAGCTCGTATACAAGGTCGAATTAAGGTCGGCGTCTTGAGAGTCAAGCAGCAAGGCCGCGCGAACTTCCGTTTCAGCCTTCGCATACTGCCCTTGCCGATCGAGTTCCGCTGCGCGCACCATGTGGTGCCGCATCTCGGCCTGCCGAGCCTGTGCAGTCGGATCAACAGTCGCGGGCTTCGTCACCTTGGCGCTCTTGAGCGCGGTGATCAGTTCATCGTCACCGCCGCCCAGACGCACTTCCTGGAGATAATCATCCTGCGGTTCGAAGTCGATGCCGCGCTCCTTCACCAGCATCGCCACGCGGTGGCTCGGCACCCCGCCGGCCAGCAGGGTGATAACTTGCACTTGGTTGATCGGCTTCTTCGCGCTCGCGGGCTCGGGCGGCTTGGCTGCGCGTAGAGCCTTAAGAAATGCCTCGCTCGCGCCTGCCGCCTTGAGGCTTTGGAGAAAATCCTCTGCTGGCGCGAAATCAATCCCGCGCTGCTCGATGGCCTTCGCTCCCGTCTCATCTCCGAGCCCGCTGTGCACGAGGCTCTGTACTTGGGTTTCCGTCAGGGGCTGCTGCTGCGCCCGCATGGGCGGCGGCAGAATCACTACTACAATGAGCATTAGGATGGTCACGACCAGTCGACGCCACATCGGTACCTCCCGAAAACGGGAATCACTCCGAAGATGTGTGGGCATTCTACCACGGGAAGTTCACGCATTCTGATTCCTGCCTGGTGCGCCGGTAGGTATTGATCCTGATGTATGAACGGCGGTAGGTGGAGCAATAGGGGCACTGCCGGGACAAAGGGGAAGCGCCTTGGACGGGACAAGCCCTATCTATGCTCGCAGTCAATGCTCCATCCCGTAGCCTTGTCCGTGATGATGCGACTCGCCCACTGATTGGCGTTCGGCGGATTCAATCGTGTGGCCTTGGTCTTGGCCACCTGTTTCATGCCCGGTTTCCATTGCGGACTGCTTCGAAACGTCGCGGCTAAACTCTTCGCCTAATTTTCCCGCGTCATTCGTGTAAATCTGCGCGTCGTAGCGCCCGCGTGAGACGGAGACATACGCCAGCCGTGAATTGACAAGCTGGTCGTGGGCCTGTTCGGTGTCCACGTGCACCAGCACGCGGTCGGCGGTGGCTGGCTGCTAACATGGCAGCGCAGGGCCGACCAACTCAAAGCACTGTGAGGATGCCCACGGTAGTGTCCTTATCGAGACTCGCAACCGCCTCGTGATGCTGCCGGAGGATGGATTCAATCTGGCGCGTAGAGCAATTGCCGCGGCGGATCCAGATAACTTTGGGTGGAGAGCCTAGAATTTCGCTCATTTCGCTGAAGTCCGCATCCTGCGTGACGAGGGTGAACCCATGTTTGAGCGCATAATTCCATAAGATTCGATCGGAGGCCCGATCCAACCCAATGCTGTAAACGTGGGCAGAGCTCGGGTAGAGGTCAGAAAGATGCTGGACAAGTCGCGGCGAAAGGTTTTGGTCGAAGAGGAGCTTCACCCTTTCACAACCAACTGTTGGCGCTCCCGATCAGCCGCGTAGCTGAGGCAGGCCAGGATATCTTCTTGCGTCAGGTAGGGAAAATCCGCCAGAATTTCCTGGTGAGTCATTCCCGATGCGAGGTAAGAGAGCACGTCATAAACCGTGATGCGCATTCCTCGGATGCACGGCTTTCCCCCGCGCTTGCCCGGTTCGATGGTGATGATGTCTTGATACTTCATGCTACCAGTATAAGCGCGGGATGCTTCCTCCCACAAGAATCTTCGGTCCGGAATTCACGGGCGGCTCATGCCCTGCTCTAAATGTATGCGCCGATTGACGAAGCCGGGGCTTGGAGCCAGAGAGGCCTGGGGCTGGTTCCGCCGGGTTGCCGACATTGAGAGCGGGGCACGGTCAGCGCCGTCCCGACAGTGGGCTTTGCTCGATACGTCGCGGCTCAACTCTTCGCCCGATTTTTCCGCATCATTTGTGTAAATCTGCGCGTCAAAACGTCCGCGTGAGACGGAGACATACGCCAGCCGTGAATTGACAAGCTGGTCGTGGGCCTGTTCGGTGTCCACGTGCACGATTACTCAACTTTGCTCCTTTGTTTGGTACAATAATGCGAGGTGAGGGGGAAGGGCCAAACTATGGTGAAACCGATTTCGGTAAGCGCGTTGCCGAACTTGCGAATCAAGGTCGTATTTTCGGATGGCACGGAAGGCTCCGTGGACCTGTCGGAGCTGGCGGGGCAGGGCGTCTTCAAGGCGTGGGAGGATGAGAAGTTCTTTGCCCAGGTCCACGTCGGCCCCGCCAGGCAAATCCGATGGAATGATGAGATCGAGCTGTGTCCCGATGCTATCTATCTGAAGTTGACCGGGAAGACCCCTGAAGACCTCTTCCCCAACCTCCGGCGCGAGCCCAGCCATGCCGGAAGTTAGCCGCTTTTACGGCATTTTCATCCGATCCCATGACACCCTCGCAGGTTGATGCGGACTTCTTCGAAACCTCGCGGCTCAACTCCTCGCCCAATTTCTGCGCATCATTCGTGTAAACCTGCGCATCGTAGCGTGCGCGCGAGACGGAGACATACGCCAGCCGTGAATTAAAAACTCAACATGTTTAATCACACCGGCAACAGAAAGAGCGCGGGTGGAGCACGCACTGTTTTCTGTGCACGAAGTCATTTGAGCGTAGGTTGAGGCTGGGGAGCCGCCGTGAGCGAAGCTTCGGCACCAGTAAACTTCGGCCTCTTTTAGAATGGTAAAATGTATGCTACCATCAGAATGATGGTTGACATCCGCGAGTATCACGACTGCGCTGGTCGCAGCCCTTTTGGCGAATGGTTGGACAAGCTGAATTCCGAGGCCGCGCGGAAGGTGACAACGGCGCTATATCGAGTGGGACTCGGAAACTTTTCCAACACCAAAGGTGTGGGGACTGGCGTTTACGAATGCCGGATCAATTTCGGCCCTGGATACCGCGTGTATTTTGGCAAAGACGATGAGCGGATTGTGATCCTTCTTGGCGGTGGAACCAAACACCGCCAGCCAAACGACATCAGTCTTGCCGTCGAACGATGGGAAGACTACAAGAAGAGGAAGAACGAACAGAAAGAAGGCGAATGAAAATGGCTTTGACAAGAGATTTCAGAGAAACTGTTCAAGCGCGAGCCAAACGCGACCCTGCATTTCGAAAGGGGCTTCTTAGCGAGGCACTCGAAAGCTATCTCTCTGGCGAGGCGACACTCGGCAAGGAGCTGTTGCGTGATTACATCAATGCCACAATCGGCTTTCCCAGGCTGGCCGCGCATACCAGAATCCACGTAAAGACCCTTCACCAGATGTTTGGCCCCCATGGTAACCCGACCACCAGCAATCTGTCCGAAATCGTTGCCTATTTGCAGCACGCGGAAGGCGTACGCTTCGAAGTCCGATCAGCGCGCACAACCTCACGCTCCAGAAAGCGGCCATTGCCGCACAGAGCGATCCGGGCGACTTCAAGTGTAATGACTCGCTGAGGAGCGGAGCGCCCAGGTACGCGTATTTTGGGTTCCTGTGCGGCTTTTCATCTCGCCGTCGCGTTTATAAACATCTGAACACCGTTCGTGTTGGGGAAGCAGGTAGCGCGGACCGCCGATTTTGCGGTCCGCGTCTTTTCCGTAGCCCTTATCGCCACCGTGCCGTATCTTATCGCGGTGTCCAATCTCCGGCGTCCTTTTGTTTCCGATCGATATTTCTTTATCGTCGTGCGTCTGCTCAGGCGGCGAGAGAAACTCACCGAGTCTGATTTCGCCCTGCTGGCGCGAGCCTTCAACCGAGCGCGGGCACTGCACCCTTTTTATCTGACCGCTTGGGTCTTTCTCCCCGACCACTGGCACGGCATTTTCGCGCCGGTGTATCCGGTATCGATTTCACTGGCCATGAAGTCGGTGAAGCAGAGCTCGACGAGCGCGGTCAACCAGTGCCGGGGCGCCGACGGCGAACTCTGGCAACCCCGGTTCTTCGACCG
>JBEKNU010000159.1:0-16783 GCA_049522495.1 Terriglobia bacterium | reverse complement strand
ATTGATGGACGCCTCAACGGAAGCCGACGAACTCCAGGTCACCGAGGAAGTCAAATCCTGGGTGGTGCCGTCGCTGTAAGTCCCGGTAGCATGGAACTGCACTGACGAGCCGGCCGCAAACGTCCCGTTGGCCGGCGTTAGCGTGATGGAAACAGGCGCCGGCGGACCTACCGTCACCGTGGTCGAGCCGCACACGGCGCCCGCGCAGGCGCTGATGGTCGCCGAGCCGGACGACATGGCATAGCCTGCCCCCAGATTGCTGGCATCGTCGCTGATGCTGATGACCGCGGGGTTGGATGAACTCCAGGTCACCTCGGCAAGCTGCTCCGTGCTCCCTTCGCTGAACGCGCCGGTTGCAGCAAAGTGGAGCGAGCTACCCAGAGGAATCGCGGGGGGGGTGGGGGCGATCGAGATGGAGACGAGGTTCGGCGGCGCGAGCGTGGCCGGTTCGTACAGCTCGGCGCTGGCTATCTTGGCTTGGCCGCCCGCCACCAGCACCATACCGTTGTTCAGCAGCGTCGCGGTGTGATAGAAGCGCGGGGTGTTCAGGTTGCCGGTAAGGGTGAAGGCCCCGGTGGCGGGATCGTACAGTTCCGCGCTCCCCAGGGTATTATTGTTGTTGTCCTGGCCGCCCCCTATCAGCACCATGCCGTCGTTCAGCAGTGTCGTGGTGTTATAGATGCGCGGGGTGTTCAGGCTGCCGGTGAGGGTGAAGGTCCCCGTGGCGGGATTGTACAGCTCTGCGCTGGCGACGAAAGTGTAGTTGAAGGGGGGGCCATAGCCGCCCGCCATCAGTACCAGGCCGTTGTTCAGCAGCGTGGACGTGTGATCGAGGCGTGCGTTATTCAGGCTGCCGGTGAGGGTGAAAGTCCCGGTGGCGGGATTGTACAGCTCGGCGCTGGCTAGGATGAGGTTGTGGGTAGCTCCGCCTGCCATCAGGACCATACCGTTGTTCAGGAGCGTTGCCGTGTGGGAGGCACGCACGGTGTTCAGGCTGCCAGTGGAGGTGAAAGTCCCGGTGGCGGGATTGTACAGCTCCGCATTAGCGATAGGGGATAGATAGTTCCCGTTGGAGTTCTCGCCTCCCGCCATCAGCACCATGCCGTTGCTGAGCAGCGTTGCCGTGTGATAAAGGCGCGGGGTCTGCATATTGCCGGTGGGGGTGAAGGTCCCGGTGGCGGGATTGTACAGCTCGGCGGTGTCTGGCGAGCTTATTCCTCCCGCGAACAGCACCATGCCGTTGTTGAGCAGCGTCGCCGTGAACCCCTCTCCCCGGTAGGTGGTCATGTTGCCGGTGGGGGTGAAGGTGCCGGTGGCGGGATTGTACAGTTCCGCACTCTGGATTTCTAAGCTGTTTGAAGCGCCGCCGGCTATCAGTACCATGCCGTTGTTCAGCAGTGTCGCCGTGTGGAGTGCACGCCCGGTGTTCAGGTTGCCCGTGTAAACAAATCCTGCGGTGACGGTCAAGGTCGTCGCGCCGTTGATCGCGCCGGAGGCAGCCGCTATGGTTGTTTGTCCTGGCGTGAGTGCACTCGCCAGCCCTCCCGTGCTAATCGTGGCCACACCCGCCGCGGATGAGCGCCACGCCACCGTGCTCGTCAGGTTCTGCATGCTCCCGTCACTGTAAGTTCCCGTAGCCGTGAACTGCTGCGTTGTGCCTGCAGCAATCGATGGGTTCGCGGGCGTCACCGCAATCGAGACTAGGGTTGGGGCAGTGACCGTCAGCGTTGTCGATCCGCTAATGCCACTCGTCGTGGGGTTGACGATGGGCGGAGCGCCCGTGGTCACACCCGTCGCCGCACCTCCCGGGAGGCGGGTGGGTGGGGCGGTGGCCGTCGCCAAGGTGGCGATGATAGTCGGGTTGCCCGCCGAGACGCCGCTCGCCAGGCCCGCCGCCGTGATCGTGGCCACCCCCGGCGCCGAGGAACTCCAGGCCACCCCTGCCGTCAGATTCTGCGTGCTCCCGTTGCTGTAGGTCCCGGTGGCGGTAAATTGCAGCGTGTTCCCTGCGGCGATCGAGGGATTCGCCGGGGTCACGGTAATGGAAACGAGTCCATTGGGGCTGCTGACGCTGCCCGGGGCGACCACGGTGGGGCCGCCGGAGACGTGGGAGGGAAGTTTGGGCGTGCCCGGCCGTCCACGCGCCAAGTCCTTGGTAGACGCCATGCCGGAAGAAGTAGGCTCTCCGATTTCGTTGTTGGTGAGGGTGCCGGACGGCGTCGCGCTGGCGCTGCCCACGGCCATAACGCCGAACTTCGAACTGCCGGGTGTAGCGTCCACCGGCGCCACACCCGTTCCCCTGAGGGAGACGGTCGCCGTAGTGGCGCGCGCGTCGTCCGCGACCGTAAGCGTGGCCGTTCGCATTCCCTGCGCCGAGGGGGTGAACGTCACGGTAATGGTGCAAGTCTCTTCCGGGCCAAGCGTGCTCGGGCGGAGAGGGCAGTTCCCTCCTGCAGCGTAATCGGTCGGAGCGGTTCCACCGCTGATAGCAATGCTGCTGATGGTCAGGGGCACGGTCTTGGAGTTCCTAAGCGTTGCGCTCATCGCCGCGCTCGACTGGTTTATGACTTGATTGCCGAAGGAAAGCGTTGAAGGAGTCAACGGGGCCTGGGCAAAGGCCGATGAGGCGAGGACAAGAAGAGAGAGCGAGAGGGCAGTCCCGCTCGAGATGCGTTTTGTTCCATATTTGGCGGGCCTTGAAATGGAACTATGGAAAAAGCTGGAAGGTAGAAAACAGGCAGGGGTATTCATCTGGGCAATCTCCTCGCAAATCCGTTCGAACTCGGTCGCACGCTATGGCCGATTGCTCGGGGCAGAGAAACCAGCAATCAAATCAGAATTCGGGTCAGCCGAAGGCTGTTTCGATATTTTTATCGGGAACGATTGGATATTACCGAAATCCGTTGTCGCTTGTCAAGCCATGGTGGTCATGGTGGTCAGTGGGGATTGGGCAGGCTGCTACCGTCGCCTTGTCAAAAGAAAATCGGACTCAAAGGGCTCATCCTCTTTGGCGATGTGCCTTTTACAACGTCACTTCTACAACCTCATCGAGATCCGTGGGCGGTTCAGCGGGAAGCGTCAGCACGATGCGATCGCCGTCTCGCTTCCAAGCCACGGCCTGGCCGGTTCGGAGCAACTTCGCTGCTTTCGGGGTGGGCACTCCCGTTAAAGTGGCCATCGGTTGTTGGCGCGAGAGGAAATGGACGTACCACACGTTGCCCTTTACGGTTACAGGAGCATCGCTTCGTTCAGGATACGGTCCGGCCTCGACGTCGAATACGGAGACACTGCTGTGCTTCATCCACGCCGCCATCTCGTCGCAGATGGCGTAGTGAGCGGGTGACAGCGTGCCGTCAGGCCGCGGCCCGAAGTCCGGCAGGTAATTGCCGCCCCAGGCACGATCCCTGGCCAACCGCTCGATAAGGTGACTGGCAGGACGGCAGGGGGCATTCTCTCCGCGCCAACTCCAGCCCACGCAGGTCTGCTCGCACTGTTCCCAGGCGCCCGCCGGCCGCTTGGCCGGATCCTTGGCCTCAAAATGGGTGTCGTAGTCTCCGAACGCCCTGGTAAGACTTGTCCAGTGGCAGTACCGGTCGTTTTGCACGATGTGGGGCTGAAGCTGGCGGACGTAGCGATCCATGTCTTCCCCGTGAAGGTCGATCCCTTCCGGCCACTCGTAACCATCCCACCACAGCAAGTCGATGGCGCCGTAACGGGTCAGCACTTCGCCCACCTGACCTTTGACGTAAACATAGAACTGGTCGAAGTATTTCTGCATCTCCGCGACGGGCATGTCGACGAATTTCGGAATCCCCAGCTTCTGCGGACTCGAATAAAGAAACTCCGCGTCCCGTCGAGGGAAAGTGCGATGCGGCCAGCCTGGGGGGTTGTAATGCCAATCCGTGGGCGAGTAATAAAAGCCGACCTTCAAGCCATGCTTCCGGCACGCTTCCACGAATGGCCGCACCAAGTCCTTGCGTTGCAGCTTCTGCTTGGTGCCAAACGTGCCAAATTCGCTTGGCCACATCGCGTATCCGTCACAATGCCGTACCACGAGCACACTGTACTTGAATCCGGCCCTTGCCGCCGCCTCCATCCAATGGTCCGGATCGTAGTTTAGCGGATCGAACTGGTCGGCCAGCGCGTCATATTTCTCCACTGGCCAGTACGCGTTGGGTGCGTCCTTATTCTTGAACATACCCCAACTGACTTCGATTTTTCCGACACTCGCGGGCCCCCAGTGAAGGAACAGCCCAAGACCCGCCTTCTGATACCAAGGTTGAATAGGCAGGTGGGATGGCCGTGAGTCTGTGCCCCCCGCGGGATAGAGGATTGCTTGAGTTGCCAGAGGCAGCGCGGCCGATGCCGCGATTGATTGCATGAAATGTCGCCGGTTCATGTTTCTCCTCATTCTCGACTCCACGCGTGGGCGATGCAGGAGTACTCACAGGTCGGCTGAAATCAGCGATGCAGCGCTCACCACACTACCTCGACGACTTCATCGAGGTCAATGGCCGCTCCGGCTGGAAGGTTCAAGACAATACGGTTGACGTCTTTCTTCCAGACTGCACTCTCACCGGTACGCAGCAACGTGGCGGTTTTCGGTTCCTGCACCCCCATAAGGGTAGCCGCCCTCTGATTCGGCGAGAGGAAATGCAAGTACCAAACATTCCCCTTGCAGGTCACGGGAACGTCGCTGCGCTCCGGGTAGGGTCCGGATTCCACATCGAACACCGAGGCGCTGCTGTGCTTCATCCACGCGGCCATCTCGTCGCAAGCGGCGTAGTACTTGGGGGACATCGTCCCGTCCGCCCGCGGCCCGAAGTCCGGCAAGTAATTACCTCCCCAGGCACGATTCCGTACCAAGCGCTCAAGGATATGACTCACGGGTTTGCAGGCGGCATCTTCCCCGTGATAACTCCAGCCCCCGCAAATCGGTTCGCACTGTTCCCAAGCGCCAGCCGGCGGCTTGGTGGGATTCTTCGATTCATAGTCAGTGTTGTAATCGCCGAAAGGCTTGTGGGGACCCCAAATGAAATACCGGTCGTTCTGCACCATGTTGGGCTGAAGCTGGCGGACATAGCGCTCCATGTCTTCCCCGTGAATGTCGATCCCTTCCGGCCAGTCGTAGCCATCCCACCAGAACAAGTCGATTGGACCGTAGCGCGTCAGGAGTTCCGTGACCTGGCCTTTCACGTACACATAGAACTGGTCAAAGTATTTCTGCATATTGCTCAGGGGCATGTCGACCCACTTGGGAATTCCCTGTCTCTGCGGATGCGAATGGTGCATTTCCCCATCCCGCCGCGGAAAGGAGCGATTCGGCCAGCCGGGCGGGTTGTAATGCCAATCGGTGGGGGAATAATAAAAGCCCACCTTCAAGTCATGCTTCCGGCAAGCGTCGACGTAGGGCTGCACGAGGTCCCGGCCCTGCAGCTTTTGCTTGGTGCTGAACGAGCCGAAGTCGCTCGGCCACAGAGCGTAGCCGTCATGATGTCGCGTGGTAAGAATGCTATACTTGATACCGGCTCCTGCCGCCGCCTCCATCCACCGGTTTGGGTCGTAGTCCTGAGGATCGAAGCGGTCGGCCAGCGCGTCATATTTCTCAACTGGCCAGTACAGGTTGGGCTTGCCGGAATCTTCGTACATCCCCCACGAGATTTCGATTTGCCCAACGCTGGAGGGCCCCCAGTGAAGGAACAGCCCAAGACCCGCTTTCTGATACCAGGGTTGAATGGGCCGGCGGGATGGAGTTGAGTCCACTGCCCCGGGCGTCATCATTCCCGGCGCTGCCAAAGGCAAAGTAGCCGTCGCTGCAATTTCTTGAATGAAATCCCGTCGGTTCATATTATTCCGGAAGATCTACTTTTTCAGCGAATCAAGAATACCCCATCCGTTGGAGTTGCTCCTCGAAATTCCCTGGCAGATCCATCAAGGGTTTTCCCACCGATTCACCCGCGAACCTCACCAAGTTGAGGAGCAATCGATCTGCGGCCGGGTGGTGATCGACTTGATCGAGGAGGGGAAACGTATTTAGGATGAATTTGCCCTCGCCGAATCGATACACTCCCAGCAGCACACCCGAGGCGTAGCCGCCCAGCGTGGAGTAACCCGCGGCAAAAGCAGCGGCGATGACCTCCGCCGGTGTCTCCTGTCCGTCGAAGAGATGCTGGGGAATAACCGGGCCGTAATAATACCAGTCCAAGATACCGCGCCCCTGCAAACCTTCGAAAACCGGATGCGCTTTCGCCACGCACTCCTTGTGGTACAGCCAGTCGTTGAATTTATAGCAGCGCCCTTTTTGTGCCAAAGGCAACCATGCCACGGTGTCTTTATCCCTTTTGAAGACATTTTGGGAAAGGAACACCACCGTGCTGCCTCGAGCCATCCGCCGGGCCAAGTCTTTCCAAGCCTCCCGATCTCCACTTGCTTCCGCAGGTTCCCCAACCAGAATAACTTCCCGGTGGCTCGGCGGTGCTCCTCTGAAAGGCTCACCTGTCACTCCCCGAGACTTAAGCCAGGACTCCAATTGCGAGGGAATTCCCCAGAGCGTCACCGGTTGGTCTAAACGCGGCAGTCCTTGAGGGTCGGTAAGGTGGAATTGCCAAGAGGCCTCGGTGGCTGCCGCCCCTTTTTCGAATGAAGCCGTCAGCTCGTAATCGCCCGGCGGGCCATTCAGTGTAACCTCTTCCGCCATGACCTGGACCGCCAAGGGCCCATCTGCGCCTGCCGACACGCTGGGAATAAGCACGGTCGCAGCCTTCTCCCAAGCTATTCCCGCCGGACCCCAAACCCGGAACCGCACCGGGTACTCGCCGGGGCGCAGCACGTCCTCATTGGCAAGGACGCCCTCCAATTTCACTGTCTGTCCCACATACACATTCGTCGGGTCCACAAAAAGGCACCAACGGACGGGGGCCCAGCCATCGCGCATGGCGTCCATAACGCCCGGCTTCCAGTCCCGCCAGAACCTCCAAACGCCTTCACCCGTGAGTACGTGGTCAAGCAAACCCGTCAGGTTGAATCCACAAATCTTGGGATTTGACCGTATTGCGTTGAAACCCAGCAAGCGGTGCCGCGCCATGCGAACCTGGCTGTCACGCAGGAAGTATTCCGGGAACGCGTACACGCCTTCCATTCCCAAGCGTTTCCAGTCGGCGGTCAACCTTTCGGCCATGGATTTCGCCACCACGTAATCCTCCAGGTCAGGACGGGCTCCGTATTGTTCGAACATGCGCGCCTCGTGGATGACGTCCATCATGCTGCCAATCCCGTATTCGGAGAGGAAAACCGGATTACCCTCCTGACCCAGAGTTCGAAGCTGATTGGTGTTTTCCAGGGATTGGGGCACATGCGGGTAGAAATGGACGTCGCCCACGTCCTGAGCTTGTCCCCCGACTTTCGTCATGTGGGTGGCGGCAGCACCCGGCGCTTCTTTGCCCCATACGCGCTCCCATTCCGAACTGCCGGGATTGCTCAGCGAACCGATGCCGGGCTGTTTATCCCATCGACCGCTGCCGAGAAGCACCAGCCGACTATCATCCAAGGATCGGACCAGGGACAAGGCAGCAACCGCTTCGCGAAACACCGGGCCGTCTTCGGTTTCATTCAGCATGCCCCACATCGCCAGGCTGGGATGGTTGCAATCGCGCTGTACCATCTCCCGAATTGACAGTTCGTAGCGCTTTTTCATCTGGGGAGAGTCCGCAAGCAGCCATGAAGCCAGGGATTCCTGGTAGACCAGCAGGCCAATCTCGTCGCAAAGTTCAAGCTGGTAAGGGTGGGCGATGCCGGCAATGAATCGCAGCATATTGAAGCCGGAAGCCTTCGCGTACAACAGGTCAAGTCGCAACAAGTCCGGCGCTCCGGGTGGCGGCACGACCTGGCCCACCGGGCAGTGATTCCCGGTGTGGCTGCTGCGGACGAAAATTCTTTTGCCGTTCAGCCGGAAGTAACCCTTTTCAACACGAAAGTCCCGGAAGCCGCAGCGCACCGAAGCCTCATCGGACCCGTCTACCCCATCTGCATTCACCCGCACCGCCACCCGATACAAGTACGGATCGTTCAAATCCCATAACCGGTGGTTGTCAACGTGCAGCAACACATCGACCTGCGTATTTCCAGGCGCAATCGCTCGCGCCAAGCGCTTCACCAGAAAAGTCTTTCCGGTAGCGGCGGGGCTAACCGTCAATTGCAGATAACCCCTCGTGGCCTTGGAAGCAGCGCTACGAAGCCGGATTTGCACGCGGATGTCTCCGGTCTTCCAATCGAGGCGCAGGTAGACGTCGTCGACCCACACCGCCGGAGTCATCAGCAGTCCGACCGGCTCCACGATTCCCCCGTAATCGAAAAAGGACCCAGGAATGAAATCCACTCGTTCATTGCGGTGCGGGATCTCTTTCAAAACGAATCCATCGATGGGTTGATCTCCGGGTTTCAAGACGCGCACGGCGAGCAGATTGTTCGCCTGGGGTTTAATGGCGTCGGTGACGTCGATTTCGAAAGGGGTTTCAGACCCTTCATGTTCCCCAACGCGCACGCCATTGACCCACACTTCAGCAAAGTAAGCCACGGCACCAAATTGGATCAGGTAGCGCCCTTGGGCGAAAGGATGGAGTGGCGCAGTGAACTCGCGCCAGTACCAAACAACCCCATGGTAGGCAGGAAAAACTTCCTGGAACACCCCCGGCACCCGCACGCTCGAGGCGTCGGCGGTGGGACGGGCGAACCATTTCTGCTCCCGGCCAATATTCTGCGGGTCGCGCACAATCATCCATACGCCGTCAAGCGGGAGAGCGGGAGTGGCAATTACCGCAGACTCGTCGCCGCATTCGGCCATGGTATGCGACCCCACGGCCTGCGTGCTTGCGGCGGCGAGGTCAGATCCATTATTCAACAAGGCGCCTGCGGCTCCTCCTGCAATTCCCAACTCCGTTACGTCTTTCAGGAAACCTCGGCGGTTCATCGTTTACCCTCCGAAGGGCTTATTTCAATCACCTTGAGTTCCCGCGGGGCAAGAGTTTCGTTCCGCTCCACCATGCCCTTCACGGTGGCGAGCGGCTTGCTCCCGTCGGGGTCAATCTGCTTCAGCTCCCAACGCCCGCCTGTCAGACCAAATTGTGCCGGGTCGATCCGGTATGAAAATTCCACCGGCGCGTCGATGTAGTTCGCCAGGAACACCGCCAGGTTGCCATTTTCATCCTGCCACAATCGTCCTTCGGCGGCGGGAGCGGTGCCGGTGTGCTGGTCTTTGTTCCACCCAAACCCATCTTCCGTAAAGGTCGGTACCGGTTTGAGTGGCTCGATGGGGGTCAACAAGCGGCCGTAAACCAGGAAAGGTTTGGTGGCCACCCGGAGGCGGCCACAGGCGCGCAGGTATTCCGCCTTGGTGCGATGTTCCGGCTTGAAGAGGTCCAAGCTCATCCAGCCGTTTTGCCGGCCGTCCATCCAAGCCTGTCCTTGCGCAAAGCAGAAGTAGCGGTCGGTCTTGGTAATGTCGCAGGGACTGGCAAAGAGGATTGTGTAACCCGAATAGACCATTTCCATCATGGGAATTTCCCGGTCCGTGGTTTGCGCCCAGGTGAGGTTCCCGTCCACAAGATCCAGGAAAACCTCATCGGCGCCTTCGGAAGTGATCACCGGGCCCCGGCCCTGGCGCGTTGAAGCATTTCGGACCTTCATCAGCAGTGCGCGGTTGCCATCCACCCAGTAGCGCCCACCGCCCACGGGGTGGCCGTGGTCGCGATTGAAGCAGAGTTCGTGCTCCATGGCGGAAACTTGATCCACATACGCGCCGTTGACGCCGTAATCCTCCACCAGGCTCTGCACGAGATTGGAAATGGTATTCTGCCAATACTCCTGAGTGGGGCACATGGAGAGCAGGCGTCCGGAGGCCTCGCCATAGAAGTGCAGCCGATACCCGCCCGCCTCATCCACGATGGCGTGGGGCCCAAACTTGTCGAAGTCGGGGATATTCAGGTCGGAGCTCGAGCCGTTGATGTAAGGCATTACCAGCACGCCCTGGCCCGTCAGGTCCTTGACGCGCTCCGCAAAACCCGCCTTGGGAGGAAGAAAGTGCGGGTACTCGTTGTCAAATTTCATGTGATGCCAGTTATACCAATGCACACCGATGGGCACGCCGAGGAATTTTTGGGCATCCAGCAGGGGCGCGTCCATCTGCGACGGTTGGCCCTCTGCGCCCTCCCAAACCCAATCGCCCAGAATCCACACGCCCAGGTTTTTCAGAATCTCGGGGAAGTCGCTGCGCTGGGAGAGCTTCCCGCCCTGCACCCACTTCTGCTGCAATGCCCACTGGCGATAATGGAGCGCCGCTTCCTGCCAGCGCCCCTGATACACTCCGAATTCCACCGGATAGTAGCCCCGATAGTCCGACCCGGTGACGCCCATGTTTTCGGCGTAATGAACAATCGAAAGGGTCTTCTCCCCGGCGTCCACCACAAAGTCTTTCGCATACGCGTTGGGGTCTCGGGTGCCAAGGTAGACCGAATCACGGTCCCGGCTCAGCGCCAGGAACTGCATGGGGAAGCTCCCCGACGGATAGCGGGCCTGTATCTTTCCGCTCCAGGCGCGCAGCAATTGCCCGCCGCTGCCAAACACCGGACGGGCCAGATCGTACTTGCCCGCTTCCGGAAAACCGTTTACCAAGGGGAATGCCACGGTCCAAAGGCCCCAGTAATCACTTTTGTTGATAACGGAGATTCGCCACTGCGCGAGGCCCGAGTCCGGCGGCAGGTCCACCATCACGCGCACCGTCAGGACCCGCTCCTCATGCCACCAACGCAGGTCGTTCCATTCCATCACCGCGCGCTGACTGCCATTGGGATGCTTCTCCACCCAGAGGTAATTGCACGGCGCGTAGTTGTTGGTGACTTTCTCGATCTGCTTCCCCTTGGCGAAAGCAACCTCCCAGAGCAAGTGCTTATCTTTAACGGGCAGGAGGTGATTGACCCCACTGTGGAGATCCACCAGCGCGGAGAGCCCCATGCCCTGAGGCTCAAATTCCATGCGTACAAAATTGTTGGAGAGCGTGAGCCCTTTCGACGGGTCCAGTGGCTCGGCCGCGGGCAGGCGGACTGAGCACAACACCATCACGAAAAGTGCCAAGGTCTTGGTTCGCATGGTTCCTCCGCTTCAGGTGCGCAGCACCTTGGAGTGCGGCGGCTCGACGCCGCTTTGGCACTGGCGAGCTTGCTAGCGTGCCCATCCCCGCGAGCGAGCTTGCGGAGAAGAAAGCGGCAGCAAGCTGCCGCACTCCAAACCCTTCGCACACTTCCATTCTTCGGGGCGATTGACATTACTTTACGGGCTCTTCCAGCCTCGCCCAGAAGTCCAGCGCGCCGTCATCGGTGTGCAGGAGCGACAACTCCGGCTCGCGATCCCTCACGAAATCCTGCCGCTGATAAAGGAGGCCGGGGCCATCCTTCCCGTAGAAAACGCGCACTTGCCTCTTGTCATACTCGGAATAACCCATGGTGTATTGCGGGCCGAGGGGTTCCATGCGCACCACGGTGTCGCCCTTCCACGTCACCCGGTAGCGATAGTGCCGGAAGCCGGGATTGCCAATTTCCACTTCTTCCGTCGCCAGCCGGAGCGGATAGGCAATGCGCAACGAGTGGCCCGGGGCGTGCGGCCCCAATTCGAGGTAATTCCCAAACACTTTGGCCGCCACCTTCGCGCCATTCACCTCCACCGTCAAATCCTCGGGCGCCATAAAATCCGGCACGCGCACCCGTACGGTGCAGGCTTGCCGGAGTTGGATGGTCAACAGGCCCTTGAACGGCTGATAGCCGCGCATTTCCGCTTGTGGCAGCAGCTTGTCAATGTGCAGGTTCACAGAAAGCGTGCCGCTTTCAAACCGCGCCGCGTTCTTCCAAGCGATAAAGAGCGCGTGCATGCCGGAGCCGCCACAGCAATTCTGGAAGGCCCGCGTCTTATCGTGCAATTCCGGCCCTCCCCAGTGGTGACCCAGAGTTTCGCAAGCCGCCAGGAAGTGCGTGGGAGAACTCCATCCTGCCCAGCCGCCCTCCAAGCGTCCGGCGAGGTCGCGCCATGAAAATTGCGCCGTGTCCGGCCGGCTTGACCCATCCTTGAGCCACGTCAGGTGGCGCGCCTGATTCTCGATCAGTTGATTGCGGACCACCCGCTCCACGTCGCCCCAATATTCGGGATGGCCGTGGTTGGCCAGCGTGGCCGCCAAGCCCAGGTAATCCATTAGGGCGCAGGTTTCCGTGCCCACAATATCCCCCTGCCGCCCGATGGATTCCGGCAGGAAGCCGAAGCGCGTGCCCTGCGAGCGCACGTAACGGTAGAGGGCATCCGCACGGCTGAAAAGCACTGGGTCGCCAACGTAGAGCGCGTAGTCGGCGCTGCCCACCAGCGTGCGCAGGTTCCCATGCATGTGACCGCCCTGCTTGAATTTGTTGTCAGGAGTAAATAGCGGGTTGTCACCGAACACCCTGTGAACTTGCATTCCCGCCAGCTTCAGCGCCGACTCGTCGTGCAACACGCGCGCCACCGTCATCAGGCTTTTGATTTGGAAGCCGTCCAGGAAGCCACCGCCAGTTCCACTCGACGCGTGGGCAAGCATGTTGCTGGTCATGCGCAGAATGATTTTTCCGACTTCGGGGTCAGGAGCATCACCATAGGCGGTGACCAGCGCATACAGCGTGAGCGCCTGATCGCCGGGGTCGGCAACTCGGTGGGAATAGCTGGTCTCCGGCCGGGTCAACAGACCGCTCTCCGGATCGAGATGACCCAGGATGTTCCCCCGCCAAACCGCCTCGATGGGCGTGGTCACACCGGTCATGCGCCGGCCCATCACTACGCCTTGGTATTGCCGCGAGGTCACATCGCCGAAGTCCGGCCAATCGTGCGCAGCCTCGGCAGGCTCCGTCCAGAAGATGTTGAAGTAGGGCTGGCCGCTTGCGTCAACCATGCGGTTGCAGTAATTAAAGCTGCGCTGCATGTAGGTTTCGAGCGCCAAGGTTTGAAATTCCGTTGTTCCGGAAGGTTTTGGTGGAGAACTCTGTGCAGGAGTCGTGGCCGTTTGGTTGTTGGCCAGGGAAGCCCCACCCCAAAGCGATCCGGTAACTCCACCCGCGATCCCCGCCTTCGTTACATCTTTTAGGAAACGTCGACGGTTCATTGGGGTCCCCCCTCCGGCATCATCACCGGCAGCAACGCCGGCATGTGCCGAGCAATTTCGCTTTTCGCCGTCAAATCCCAGAGCGAAGTTTTCATGTTTCGCATCGCCAGCACGGAGGTGATCCAAGCCTGTGTCCATCCGGTTTCTGTGGACCAGACCCCCCAACCCCAATCCGAATTGCTCGCCCAGTAATCCCAGATTTTGTAATCGAAGGCTCGGAACCACACGCCGTCGAGTTCCGGGTGGGCGGACGAGCTGGCCTGGATGCGGCACAAGAATTCCGCCAGCTTGTTTTCCGCTTGCAAATAGAAGGCGTCGCCGGTGGCGGCCGCAGCCTCGTGCAGCCCGAGGAAGGCGAAGTTCGAGGTATAGAGAAGGTCGCAAGCCGGGTCGCCGTTCTGTTGAATCAGCGACGCTTCGTTGGTTCCATAGCGGTCGTTCGACGAGGGCGGGCCGTAGTGGCTATGCCCCGGGCCAATCTCCTCCCGCAGCGCCCCGCACGCATCCTGAAAGGAGATCAAGATTTCCGCCATGCGCCGCAGCCACTGGCGATGCTCGGCGGTATCCTCAACGCGCACCAGCCACGCCAGCGGCAGCAGGATGCGGGCGCGTTCCTGCTGGATGCCGTTGGTCCACTTCCATTGGTCCGGGTAAGCATCCAGGGTCATGCGGATGGCGTTCTTGGTGCGGTCCAGGAAGCGGGCGTCATGGGTCTTGTCGTAGGCCCAGAGATAGCACGCCCACGGATAAGCCTCGAAGTGCGGCGCATAGTTAACCGTGTCGGCATCGTGGTAGTACCGCCAGCTATTGGCTTGCAATTTCGCTTCTTGCAGATTGTTTCCGCGGAATCCCTGCTTTCCGGTGGTGCGCAAGTTGCCCAATATGCAGCGCAGCACCACCTGGTCCCAACGATCGGACTTGAGCACGGCGGCGGCGCCGATGGTTCCCAGCAGGCTTCGAGCGTTGTCATCACCGTAGTAGGTTCCCACAGAATCCGGCAGGCCCCAGCCCACCAGCCCGTACGACGGGCTGGCCGGATCGTTTCGCGGGCCTTGCGCGAGCGCCGAGAAGGTATAGATGAAGTCATTCAGATGGGCGGCAATTTCACCATCGCGCGGCTTGCCGTTGAGGACCGACGAGCACGCCATGGCGAAGGAAGTCTCACCCGCGCAGTCGTTGCGGCGGCCCCAGCCCAGCAGTTGGCTGCCGTCATATTCGATGTCGTTGGAAAAGCCTTCCAGCACACCTTCGCTGCCGTCGCCGACCGGCCAATCCGCTGGCGGTGGTGGCGAGGCGTGGCCCAAATGTTCGCGCTCCACTACTGCGTTCTTCCATGAAGCATCAACAAAAAGCCTTGCCTTGCTGTACCACTCCACGCCCTTTTGAAATGCTTCCAACTCGGCGTTTTCGGGCAATGGTTGGTTGGGCGGGAAGGACGGGCTTACGGCGGGCTTGTATTCGCCCAAGTGGATCGAAGCCGTTGCGGATAGCGTGGCAAGAATCCAATTCCAGACCAGGCCCCAGGCCTTCGTGGGCGCATAACGTCCCGTAAGGAACTGGCTAAGCTTGGTCGTCGCCACCAGAATATTCCCCTCCGAAGCGCGAAAGAGGATGGGTTTTACGCCGGTCGTGGGGAGCCCGTAAATTGCCCTGTCAAAACCCGCCGCCCGCGCTAAGACCAGATCGGCGTCGTCGAACTTCACCGGCACATAGCTGCCATCGTGGAAATCCAGGATCTGGAGTTTCTCCAGTGAAGGGTTGAAGGCTTCGGAGGCAACGAAGACGCGCTCCAGCAGGTTATCGTATCGCCCCTTGGCGATTCCCCGCGGCTCACCCACCTGCAACCCCGGCAGAAAGGACGGAAATTCCACGTACAAGCGCAGCCTCCTTCTCGCGGCAAGCTGGAAGATTTCAGAATCAAGTTGGGTGGTCTTTGCCGGATAACCCTCCGCCAGGATAAGGACGCTGGAGCCACGCGCCGCCCGCGCCACGGCCTCTTCCGGCGCATCATAGCGCGGAAAAGCATTCGCCTCCGATCCCAGAAGTTTGTAAAGATCGTTCGAGGCCGAACAGCTAAAGACCAGCGGCGGCGTCTGGATATGCTGCTTGCCAGGTGGCATCCAAGCCGCGGGAAAAAGACTCAAAGCCTTCAGCACATCGCGCCGGCGGTAAGTGATTTTTTTGTCCATGGCATCCATCCTTCACCCCATCCGCTGCGCCGCCTGGAGCTGCGCCCGGATGTAACCGTAGCAATAGGCAAACGATTGCAACCCGTCGGGGTCGTTGGGCGCCTGCGGCACGTGGTCAGGCATCAGCAGATAGGGATACCCGACCTCAATATAAACCTGGAGGGCTTTCACGAAGTCGATATCGCCCTCGTCGGGGTAGACCTCCTGAAAATCATCGCGGTGGCCGCGGATATTCCGGAAGTGCACGTTGAAGATCTTCTTGCGCGTGCCGAAATACCGGATCACGTCAAGAATTTCCCGCCCAGGGTCGTTCAACATTTCGGAGACCGTGCCCTGGCAAAAGTTCAACCCGTGATAGGGGCTCTCCTTGATGGAAATGAATCGCTTCAGCCCGCCCACGGTGCCCAGCACGCGCACCACTCCCTGGTAGCCTTCCGGCGGCACGCCCGGATCGTGCGGGTGGCACGCCATGCGAACCTTGTACTCCTCGGCAACGGGAATGACGCGCTCCAGGAAATAGGTAATCCGCTCCCAGAACATGTCGGCGTCCACGCGCCCGGCGCGGGTGAGTGGCGGATGGGGATGCGCTTCCTTGAGCCGCCATGTGCTGTACGTCGCGTCGCCCCGTCCCGGAGTGCGTTCGGTGCGCAGCACGCCCAGCAACGACATGTTGTACTTGATGGAAGGAATGCCCACGGCAGCGCAATTGCGGATGAGGTTCTGCACCGCTTCGATGTCGCGATCGCGTTCGGGACTGTCCGCCAGCATGATGGCGCCATGGGGTGTCTTGTCAATATGAGAGGACTCCAGAAAGGGCGGCGCCACACAGTCAATTGAAATTCCGTTCTTCTGCGCCAAGTCCTGCATGCGCTTCAGCTCGTCCACGGTGGCGTAAAGTCGGCCTCCGCTGATTTCCGGATATCCGCAGATGTTGCGCACGCCATAGCGCGCGAAAAACTGAAGGTGGGTTTCATTCGTGGGAGCGCTCTGGCACCCGAGCTTCATCAGGACGCGCCGGCCTGTGGCGGGGGCTGCAGGCGCGCCACCGCTCCGCAGCGCCACCGCCGCGGCGCCCGTCGAGGCGAGGAAATTTCGGCGATTCATTAGAGACGCTCCTTCCAGCGAGCTTTCGTAGCGCTGAATTTTAGTTCAGCACTTGTAGGGGCAGGCCTCGTGCCCATTGGCGCTAAGATAAGCCTTTCCTCGTTAGGCCCCGAAGGGGCCAACGTTGAGTAGCCGCAGGTTTTAACCTGCGGATAACGGAACCCACCCGACCAGCCAACCCCAACGGGGTTGACCGTTTGAATGGTCGGCCCCTTCAGGGCCGGAGACATTCCGGCCCTCCCGTTTCCGTAGGTTTCACCTACGGCTACCCACGGTATCCCGCTTCGCGGGAAGGTGACGTGTCGAATCGATAACGCGCTTATCT
>JBEKNU010000158.1:0-21763 GCA_049522495.1 Terriglobia bacterium | reverse complement strand
AGTCCTCCCTCACCTGCGCCCGGCTCCCGAAGTTGGTAGAAAAGGGCGAGGGCAATCTCCCCCATTTCCTTCAGCACTCCCTCCTCGTGCAAGTTCTTCATCTTCTCGAGGTCCTCGGGGGTCGTGACGTAATGGGGGCGCGCCACCGATTGAGCGAGCAAGCGCACTCGGTCCGCCGTGATTTTGAGGCGCATCATCTGCGCGTGCAGGCGGTCCTGCCGGCCGTTGCTCACTTCCTGGGCCTGGCGCACGGCGTAGCCTTCCTGCATGCGGTCAGCGCGATTGATCAGCCACTCGCACCGCGCCTGACGGATCACCAGTCCTTCCTCCAAGCCGCTGGTGGGGTTCCACTCCTCCCAGAGCGCTTCCACGAGTTCCTGGAACTGCGCCGGGTCTTCGCCCAGGGCGCGCATGGCCACCTCCTCCGCCTGCGCGTAAAACCCATGGCGCAATTGGGCGGCGCGGATACGCTCGCGGCCCTCGGGCGTGCTGGGGCCGTGGGAAAGCTTCTGGTTCTGCCGAATCGCGGCCAGTTTCTTTTCTGATATGGGCGACTTTTTGATCAAGGACATGGAAACCTCCAAAGGCAGTGCATAGTGGATAGTGGATAGTGCTTAGCAATCAGCTTTCGTCCGACTGCTTACTGCTTTGACTAGGGATATGAGAACCTCCAAAGGGCAGTGAATAGTGCATAGTAAATAGTGCCTAGTGCTCGGCCATCAGCATTCTGCCGTCAGCTATCGGCCTATTGCCTTGGCACGGTACGTGAGAACTCACGGGGTGCAGCAGCGGGAGGCCAAGCCCGAGCCACTCGCCATCAAGCACTTGGCCTGACACCTGGCACCTGACACCTGACACCCGACACCTTCTTCTGTTGCGCGATTTCACCCCGACAGAGCCCTCCATTTCTATAGGCTAGCACGTTGGCGGCCATAGGCGAGGGAGATAGCTCCGAACAGGCCCGCAGGGGAGAAATTATGTCTGATTTTTCATTCCAATTTCCTACCGGTAGGAAGTGGTGCTGTGGAATTTCCGCGCAAGTTTAGGCCCAAGGCTCTGCGGATTGCGCCGAGCGTAGCGCGGCGGCCGGAAAACGCAGAGCTTTGCTCTGCGCAATCCGGACATCATGCGCAGCCATCGTGAGGCCCAAAGGGGCGACCCATCCCAGACCAGCGCCGGAGTGTACGGCCGAACGGCGTTCGGCCCGGGGCCAGCCCCGCTGGGCCCCTGCAAGACTTTGCGGATTGCGCCGAGCGTAGCTCGGTGGCCGGAGAACGCAGAGCTTTGCTCTGCGCAATCCGGACAAAGGACTGTAGCGCGGACCCCCGTTTTTGGGGTCCGCGGTTCTTCATTACCCGTAACGAACGAGCTTGGTATCGATAGCTGAAGGGCAGCTATCCGTGCTGTTAGAAACGGTCGGGGCCGTGGCAGGCCCCCGACAGAGGCCAACCGTGAGTAGCCGCCCCGATGGAGTTAATCGGGGCGGACAGCATAGCCCATCACCGCCAATCCGTCAGCTGACGGATTGACCCTACGAGGGTTCGGCCCCTTCAGGGCCGGAATTATCCCGCGGTTTCCCTTTCCGTAGGTTTCACCTACGGCTACTCACGGTATCCCGCTTCGCGGGACCTGCCGCGCGTTGCGAAAAGGCCGGGCTGGGAATCGAACCCAGCAGAGCCTGGTGAGAGGCACTCAACGGGTTTGCGGCCCGCGGGCAGCGCCAGCTACCTAGACCGGCCACCGGCATTATACCGAAGCCCATGGGGGGCGGGCTTGCGGCCCGCAACCTTGCAGATTACGGAAGACATGGACCGCCATCTTCGGTGGCTCAGGTATTCATGATTCCGACCTCGCCGATCAATATTCCCCCGCCGGCTGTTTGACAAGTGGAGTAGGAATCTTTACTATGGCTGTATGAAAACGACGGTTTCTGAAAAGGGACAGGTGACCATCCCCAAACCCCTGCGACACCGGTTGGGCATCCGTACCGGCCAAGTCCTGGAGGTCAAGGAAGAGCGAGGCCGACTGGTGGTGACCAAGTTGGAGGCCGCGGACCCCGTGGCGGAGGTCTTCGGTATCCTGAACCTGGGCGGTTCCACCGACTCCGTTCTCCGCGCCCTGCGAGGAGACCAGTCCACGAAGTGATCACGGCCCTTGATAGCAGCGTACTCCTGGATGTTTTCGGCGCAGATCCTGTCCATGGCGCCCGTTCCCAGCAGGCCTTGCGGTCGGCGATCGCGCAGGGACGGCTGGTGGCGTGCGAAGTGGTCTGTACAGAGGTGGCGGGATTCTTCGCATCGCCAGCGGATGCCCGCGCGGCGATGGAACGCCTGGGGGTTGATTTCAGCGCCACCACCCTGGAGACAGCTTTGGAGGCAAGTAAGGCCTGGAAAACCTACCGGCAGCAAGGCGGAAAGCGCAACCGCGTTGCCGCCGATTTCCTGATCGGTGCGCATGCCCTATTCCAAGCCGACCGGTTGCTGACGCGCGACCGGGGGTTTTATCGATCCTACTTTAAACGGCTTTCCATCCTGGACCCCACCTAAGGAAAGAAGAATGCTTAAATTCCAGCCTCAAACCTGAAGCACGTCGCCCTCGCGGGCCACCATTTCGTACAACACGGGGTTCACGAAGAAACCCAGTACGAGTCGCGAGATCAGGCCGGCCACGATCACAATGGCGAAAGGTCGCTGCGTGTCGGAGCCGATACCGTGTGAAAGCGCCGCGGGAAGCAGACCCAGACACGCGACCAGCGCGGTCATCATGATGGGACGGAGGCGCAGGAGGGAGGCTTCCAAGGTCGCGTCCCGAATGCTCTTTCCTTCCAGTCGGAGTTTGTTGATGTACGAAACCAGAATTACGGCGGTCTCCACCGAAACGCCCATTAACGCCAGCAGTCCGAGCACTGAGGAGACGCTGAACGGCGTGTGCGTGAGCTTGAGCGCCAGGAGCGCTCCCACAGGTTCGGTCATCACCACTCCCAGGGCAATGGTGACGGGGAATTTGAAGTTGCCATAGAGCGCGAACAGAATGAGGAAGATCAGCACGACGGTGACTGGCCCGATCACACTGAGTTGGTCCTTCGCGGCCAGGAATTCGCTGTACTCTCCCCCCCACTCCATACGATACCCCTGGGGCAAGACGACGGCCTTGCGCACCGCCGCCTGGCCATCGGCCACGGCGCGTTCCAGGTCGCGGCCCTCGATGCTGTACTGCACCCCGATGTAACGCGAGTTGTTCTCACGGTATATGAGTGATGCGCCGTTGCCCTGGCGGATGTCTGCCAGTTGTTTGAGGGGGATTTGCTGCCCGGTGGGAGTGCCCACCAGCAGGTCGCCGATCTCGCGGGCGCTGGAGCGGAACTGCGGCTGCATGCGCACGACAAGGTCAAAAAGCTTTTCACCCTGGATGACCTGCGTGGCGGCCTGGCCACCCACCGCCGCCTGTACCACCGCTTCCACGTCGGCGACGTTGATTCCGTAGCGGGCGATTTTTTCGCGATCCGCCTCTACGAGCAGGCTGGGCTGGCCCAACTCGCGCACCACGGTCAGTTCCGTAAAGCCCGGCACTTTCTCCAGGGCTTCCTTGATTTTCAGGGCCCTGTCCTGAAGAACGCTCAAATCCGGGCCATAGACTTTGACGGCGAGCGCGCTCTTGAGGCCGGTCAATGCCTCGTCCACGGCGTCTTCGGCGGGCTGGGTATAGTTGAAGATGATCCCGGGGTAGGTCTCCAACTTGTGCCGAATCGAATCCGTCAGTTCATCCTTCTTGGTGTGAATCGGACCTTTCATCCAGGCCTGGTCCTTGTACGGTTTGAGGCCGACGTAGAACTCGACGTTGTAGAATCCGGTGGGATCGGTGCCGTCATCAGGGCGCCCCAACTCGGAGCCGACCACGGTCACCTGGGGATAAGACATCAGGATCGCGCGGATCTGGGGCGCGATCTTGCTGGCCTCTTCAAACGAAATCGTATAGGGCATGGTGGCCCGCACCCAAAGCGCCCCCTCATCGAGGTGGGGCATGAATTCTCCGCCGATAATGGGGACCAGCAGCAGGGTGGAGCCAAAGATAACGGCGGCGGCCAGCATCGTCAGTTTAGGGTGGTTCAGGCACCAGCGGAGCTCGCCCCCGTAAATGTTCTTGATGCGCTCGAAAAGCTTGTTCTCTTTCTCGTGCACTCCCCTCTTGAACCAGTATGAGGCCAGCACCGGGACCAGCGTCAAAGTCAGGATCAGGGCGCCCAGGAGGGCGAAGGACATGGTATCGGCCATGGGGTGGAAGAGCTTGCCGGAAGGACCGTGCAGCACGTAAATAGGAAGATAACCGGCGATGATCACGGCCACGGAGTAGAAGATGGGACGGTCCACGTCGCGGGCCGCCGCCACGATCACCTCCTGCAGATCGTACTTCTGCCCGTAGCGCAGACCCAGTTCGCGATAAATGTTTTCAATCATCACCACGGTGCCGTCGATGATGATGCCGAAATCAATCGCTCCGATGGAGAGCAGATTCGCGGAAATGTCGTGGGAATGGAGAATGATGAAGGAGAAAAGTAGCGCCAGCGGGATGGTGAGCGCGGTAATGACCGCGGCCCGCACGCTCACCAGAAAGAAGATCAGTACGATCAACACCAGGATCATGCCGCGGAGCAGGTTTGCCTCCACAGTATCCACGGTCAAATCCACCAGGTCGCTGCGGTCGTAAAAGGGATTGATCTTCACGTCCTTGGGCAGGACCTGTTCGTTGAGTTCTTTGGTTTTTTCCTCCACGCCCTTCAGGACGTTCTGGGTCTGCTCGCCGCGGCGCATGAGGATGACGCCCTCGACCGCGTCGTCGTTGTTCTGGAACCCAAACTCGCCCAGGCGCGGCGCATGCCCGATGACCACGTCGCCGATGTCGCGGACGCGCACCGGGGCGCCGTTATTATTCGCTGACAGAGATTGAATGACTTGGGGGACGGTGAGGTGGAAGCCATAAAGCCGCGTGGGATCGAGCAACACTTGGTACTGCATCACGGTGCCGCCAAAGCCCGAGTCGTCCGCGACGCCCGGCACCGATTTGTAAGCGCGCTCGATCACCCAGTCCTCGAGGGTTTTCAAATCCTGCGGCGAGCGGTCGGGGCTTTCGATGACGTAGCGATAGACCAGCCCGCTGGGGCTGAACAAGGGCGCGAGGGTTGGCTGCACGCCCGTGGGAAGGGTCACTCCGCTGAGCCGCTCAAAGACCACCTGCCGGGCGAAGTAATTATCAGTGTCCTCCTCAAAGGTGAGCCGCACGTCGGAGAGTTCGTAGAGCGAGATGGATCGCATCGCCTCCAGATTGGGAGACCCGTTCATTTCCACTTCGATGGGCAGGCTGACCAGGCGCTCGACTTCTTCCGCCGCGTGACCCGGCCACTGGGTGATGATCTCCACCATGGGGGGAGAAAGATCGGGATAGGCATCCACCGGCATACGATGAAAGGAGACGGCGCCTGCTCCCGCAATCATGGCGGTCAGCATCAGGACCAGGAACCGCTGCCGCAGCGCGAACTGAACTATGCGATGAATCATAAACTAGGGGCTGGGGACTGAGGGCTGGGCTCCTGCTCCTCTCGGCCCCCCTCCCAGTCGGGAACCTCCGCTTCTATCAACGTTGGAAAGAGTTCTGGAACTGCAAGAACAAACTGCCGTCGGCGATCACGCGCTCGCCGGTTTTCAGGCCCGTCAGGATCCGAGTCTTACCATCGGCGGCCTCGCCGATCGTAACCGGGCGCTCGCCGAACTGGTTCGGGCTGACCTCAACGTAAACAAAGGGCTCGTTTTGGGCATCCCGCAGCACGGCTGAATCCGGCACCGTCAGAGCGTCGGGAATGACGCCGGCTTGGATGGTGGCCGTCACGTACATGTCTTTCTTGAGCTTTTCGCCGGGGTTCTGCGTGACGATGCGCACTTGCAGCGTATGCGAGCTGGGATCGAGTGCCGCGGCAATGTAGGAAATTCGCCCGCGAAACTCCTCCGGGTACGCATCCGTTTGGATGGTCACCGGGTCACCCACATGCACGGCGCCCATGTCGCGCTCGTAGACACTCACGAGAACCCAGACGCTCCCCATGTTGGAAATCGTAAAGACCTGCGTGGCGCCTGCCTGGATCACCTGCCCGGGCGAAGCCAGCCTTTCCACGGCCTCGCCGGCGATGGGGGCAAGTACCGGGACTTCCGGCATCGTCGTATCCTTCGAAAGGCCATCGGGATGCTCGATTCCCACCACTTTCAAGGCTTGCTCCGCGGCTTGCAGGTCAGCTTGCGCCTGGTTCTGCGTTGACTCCGCCTGCTCGAGGTCGGCCTGGGCGATCGCGCGATGCTGGAATAAATCCTGCGACCGAGCGTAGCTCTTCTGCGACAGGGCATAGGCGTTCTTAGCCTTGAGATAATTAGTGCGGAGCTGGGCAAAGTCGGGGCTCGCCACGTATAACATCGGCTGCCCGACCCGGACATTCTCCCCCGGCGTAATCAAGATCCGGGAAACCGGCCCGCCGATCTGGGTAATCACCGGAGTCGTTTCAAAAAGGTTGTAGGCGACCGTGCCGGGAAGCCGCAGCACACGGCGCAACAGTGTGGGTTCGACAGTCACCACCTGCACATGCGCCATCTGCTCCGGCGGCACCGAAAAGAGGCGCGCGCGGGAATCGTCGCTCCCGCCGGAACTGGAGGTGGCCGGGGTGGGGTTTGCGTCCGCCGTGTGCCGCGCGCAAGACGTTGCCAGCAGCGTCATGAGAACGGCAGCGGCCGCCAAAACCGCAGAGGTCAACCGCCGGCTCTTTCCAATTCTGGTCCTTTTGAAGGGCTCCCCGTCATAGGGACTCGCGCTCGTCACTGTACACTTCCTGGTGGTCATGGTCATTCTCATGGCAAATTCCTTGTTCCCACTGCTCCTTTGAGTTGCTCGACGGCGAGCATATAGTTGGCCAGCGCCTGGCGATAGGCGAGCTGCGTGGCGCGAAAGCTGCGCTCCGCGTCGAGAAAGTCCAGCAAGCTCGCCGCACCCCGCTTGTAGGCGTATTCACTAATGTCGCGCGAGTCCTGGGCTTGCTGGAGATACCCCGAAATGTAGAGCTGGATAATCTGGTCGTTGACCTTCGTCGTCTGGTAGGCGTTGGCCACGTCCGTCATCACGGTTTCGGAAGCGGCAGATTGCAGTTCATTGGCCTGGGTGATGGCGGAGTGGGTGCGCGCGATCTCGCCCTGGTTGCGGTCATAGATGGGAATTTCCATATTGACGGTGAATCCGGCGGTGTTCAGGGCGGAAACGTGCGTATAGTCAAAGGTGGTGGACAAACTCCGCGAGCGGTTGGCCTTCGCCAGTTGGTATTGGCTCTGGGAAGCCGCCACCCCCAGTTGGGCCGCCAGGAGGTCTGGGCGCTGCTTGAGCGCCAGGGACTGCAAATCCTCCTGGTTGCCGCGCAAGGGAGCGTAGGCCAAATCGCCGATCACGTCATAATCGGCGGGGACCGACTCGAAACCCAGCAGTTCGCGTAAGCTCAGGCGAGACTGCACCAGCGCCAGCTTTGCCGCGCTGACATCGGTTTGGAATTGCAGCATTTGCAGCTTGATTTTCAGCAGGTCGCCTTCGCTGATCGCTCCTGCCTTCTGCTGGTGCGTGCTGAGGTCGACCGTCTGCTGGAAGCTCGCCAAGTCCTGGTTGGCAAAATCCAGATCCGCTTTGGCCAGCAGGACGTTTACAAATTGCTGGGCCACGTTATAAGTCAAACTGCGCTCGTTGTCCTTCACCTGCGAACGGGTGACGGCGGTGGCATCTTTCGCGGCATTGATGCGGGCCTGACGTTTGTGCCCACGCTCGAAGGTGTAGGTGAAGCCCAAGTCGAATTCCGTGATGTTGTCCAGGGTGGAGGTATTAAGCTGGCCGGGGCTGAAAATGGGAACGTACAAATCATCATAGGTGAACACCGGATTGGGGCGAATGGCCGCCGTCGTCTCCTCCGCCTCGCTCTGTTGAATCGTGTTTTCCGCCGCCTTCAACGCGTGATTGTGTTTGATCGCGAGTTGAATGGCCTGCTCAAGGTCAATGCGCCCGAGCGGTGGAGCCTGCTGCGCGCTCGCTGAGATGTTCCCCGCCGCCCAACCGAGCAGGAATATCGCCGCACTCAGGACCCCCGGGTGCTTTGCTGTCGAGCGCTTGCTGTTGTGGTTCATCATCGCTAATCCCCTACGCTGAAAGCGCTGGAAAGAATGGTCGACCACCCTGGATCATTTAAAGAATCGCAGGGTTACCTAAACAAATTTGAAAGGAAGTCTAAGGTAAGGAGGTCTTAGATAAGGGGAGGGGCCCGGCCGTAACTCATCGCCGGCAACTCCGAGCGGTAGTTGCTAGGGGTCATGCGCCGAGCCAGGGGAACCGAATTCGATGGTGGAAGGAGCTGCGCGGCACTGGCTGGCCGAGCCGCGCTGCTTTGGACGATCTGGCAGGCGGTGCAAAGGAGATCGCTATCTGCCGGGGAAGACGGCTGAACTTCGCAACCGGAAACCTGCAGGCCACGACATAGCGCCCACGCCTCGCCGTGGCGGTGGAGCAGGGCGACCCCCAAAAGGTGCAACTGCAAGACCACGAGCACGTAAAGCGCGAAGGAACGGCGAAATTTGGAATTCCGGTTACAGGGCACGAAGCGTTATTCTACTGGGAGATGGGGAAGGAGAGGGTTAAATATTGATAATACTATACCGGGTATGGTATTATGAAAAGGAAGCTGGAAACATGAGTCACACGATTAAAGATAAAAAGGAACTGCTTCTCAGGGCCAAACGCATCCATGGGCAGGTGGAGGCCCTCGTGCGGGCACTCGACGAAGAGCGCGATTGCTCGGATGTTTTGCAAGTGATGAGTGCAGCAAGAGGGGCCATGAACAGTCTGATGGCCGAGCTCCTGGAGGGCCACATCCGGAGCCACGTCCTCAATGATAAGCAAAAGCCCACCTCGGAACAGGTCGCGGCCGCCGACGAAGTGATCGCCATGGTCAAGTCTTACTTGAAGTAACCCGCTCCTTGTGCCCTGTTCGATCCAATTCTTGAAAATGGCCAGGCGGTTCTGTCCGGTGGTGGGGGTACGGCAAGCGGTGCCCCTACCACTTGATATACCATACGGGGTATGGTATATTTGAAACGCACCTGGAACCATGAGCCATACGATCAAAGACAAAAAGGAGCTGCTTCTCAGGGCCAAGCGCATTCAAGGGCAGGTGGATGCCCTCGTGCGGGCCCTCGACGAAGAGCGTGATTGCTCCGACGTTCTGCAACTCATGAGCGCCGCGCGGGGAGCAATGAACAGTCTGATGGCCGAACTCCTGGAGGGCCACATCCGGAGTCACGTCCTCAATGGAAAGCAAAGGCCCACTGCGAAACAGTTAGGCGCCGCCGACGAAGTAATCGTCATGGTCAAGTCGTACCTGAAATAACCAACTCCCGGTTGACGGGAGAGGAGAGTGATATGGGTACTCCGCAAATGGCTGACGAAAGCCTGGCTACGAGTTCTCAGCCCGACATGGGCCGAAGGTCCTCACACACGAATGAGCCTGAGGCGAGCGCGGAGCACGGGGAACATGAGCACGGGATCGAATGGTTCGAGCTCGCGCGCATTGCTTTTGTGGCACTCGCTGCTGCCGCCGTCTGGGTTCGCCTGTGGGAACCCTTTCCGCAGATCAGCGTTATTGGTATTGCGGCCACGCTGATCGGCGGGTATCCCATTTTCAAGGAGGCCATTGAAAACATTGTCGAGCGAAAAATGACGATGGAGCTCTCGATGACCATTGCCCTTCTCGCGGCATTAGCCATCCGGGAGTTCTTCACGGCGCTGGTTATCACCGGCTTTGTCCTTGCCGCCGAAGTGCTGGAGGGCCTTACCGTCGGCCGGGGCCGGCGTGCCATCCAGGACCTGCTGGATTTCCTCCCCAGAACGGTCTTGGTGAGGCGTTATGGCCGGGAGGCTGAAATTGCGGCGGAGCAAGTTCAAGCCGGCGACACGGTGATTGTGAAGCCGGGCGGGCACATTCCAGTTGATGGTGCAGTGCTGAGCGGACGTTCATTTGTGGAGCAGGCAGCCATTACCGGGGAGGCTATGCCGGTGGAAAAAACGGCCGGAGACTTCGTGTATGCTGGAACCATTAACCAATCGGGCGCCCTGGAAATCGAAGCGCAAAAGCTGGGTCGCGACACCACCTTCGGAAGGATCATGGAAGCCGTGGAACGGGCCGAGAAGTCGCGGGCGCCAATTCAGAAAACCGCGGACCGCCTGGCTGGCTACCTGGTGTATTTTGCCCTGGGGGCGGCAGCGCTGACCTTTCTCATCACGCACAATGCCCGCTCCACGATTTCGGTGGTCATCGTTGCCGGAGCCTGTGGCATTGCGGCGGGAACGCCCCTGGCCATACTCGGCGCCATTGGTCGCGCCGCGCATCAGGGGGCGATTATTAAAGGCGGCCTCTACCTGGAAGCGCTCGCCGCCGTGGACACCGTACTGTTGGATAAGACCGGCACCTTGACGTTCGGCACTCCGCAGATTCGCGAGGTGGTCTCGGCAGATGGTTTCACGGTGCCGCAGATCATCGCCGCGGCCAGCATTGCCGAGCGCAAGTCCGAACACCCTCTGGCCAAAGCGATTATTGCGTGGGCTGCCGAGCTTTCCATCCCGGTCGTGGAGCCCGATGAATTCTCCTACACTCCGGGGAGGGGAGTCCGAGCGACATCACAGGGCGTGGTGATTCTTGTCGGCAGCAAGGCGCTCCTGGTGGAGCATGGAGTGAAAGGCGCTCAATCTGCCAACGGCAACGCCCTGGGCGGCGCCTCCGAAGTCTACGTCGCGCGCGGAGGAAATCTTCTTGGAAGCATCCGCATTGCTGACGTTCTGCGCCCGGAAGCGAAGCTGGCCGTTGCAGCAATGAGAAGGATGAGCTTGAGAACGGTTCTGCTGAGCGGAGATACGCAAACCGCCACCACATCGGTAGGGCGGGACCTTGGCGTGGATGAAATGGTTGGAGAACTCTTGCCCGAGCAGAAGGCGGAGTGGGTAAGGGAGCTACGCGGTAAGGGCCGCAAAGTCGCCATGGTCGGGGACGGTATCAATGACGCTCCGGCCCTCGTGGAGGCAGACGTGGGAATTGCCATGGGCTCGGGAACGGATGTGGCCCGGGAGAGCGCGGATATCATTTTGATAGGAAATGATCTTTCCAATTTCGTAGAAACGTTGCGGATCGCACGACGCTGCCGCGGCATCATCATGCAGAATTTCACCGGCACATTGGCGGTGGACAGCGTTGGGGTAGGAATGGCCGCCATGGGTTTTCTGAATCCGCTGCTGGCGGCGATCATTCATGTGGTTTCAGAGTTGGCCTTTATTCTCAATTCTACAAGGCTGCTGCCGGGGAGTTCCCAGGCTGGGAAGTAGGCCCTTGTGCCGAATGTGGTGGTCATTTCCAGCTCATCCGGCGCCGAGTGGCGGGGAAACATTTCAAACTTTGAACAATCAGGCTCGGCAGAGGGCACGTCCCCTCCGCGCGCTGCTCAGGGAACCTGATCCCCTGTCCAATATTGACAAAGCTTAATTAGCCAAAGAAATCGCTCAAATGAGTTATTTTGGGGTGATGATGCTGTTTTGGATAGTCCATTGCTCACGTAGGAGTGGAAACTTGTTGTATCCGTTGCTTCGGACATTAAGTCGGAGCTGTTCACCCCTGTTGGGTTCCCTTCGCAAATCCGACTGGGGGATTTCACGGAATCCGAGCCCCTTTGAACCGTCAAAAGTTTTCCAGTCATCATCGCGGGCTACGCGCTGCCCTGATTGGGGCAGCCATTCTGGCGCAGCTCCACCTCTTTTTCGTGGTGGAGTTGCATCACCACGGAGACCAATTCGGACTTTCTGGCCAGCAAGGCCAAGCCCAGACGCAACTGACACAATGTCAGTCATCCTCAAAGCCCGATGCGATTTGCAGCGCTTGTCGTCTTTGTCGCCAGGGAGCTTTTCAGCTCGGCAGTTCGGCACGAGTGCCGTCCGGAGACTCCGTAGCCCTGAATCTTCCCGTAACTGAAGCGTGCAAGTTTGCCCGCCTTTTGGCTTCCCGGCTGTCCTCCCGCGCACCTCCTCTCTCCTAAGTTCCTTAGATTCGGTCTGTCGCGCTACGCGACCCAAAATCTTTCGCTTAGGAGAGCTGCAATGAAATTGCTTCATACTTGCTTTCATCTTTCTTGCTTTCATCAATGTGCTTCGAGTTTAAGCGACAGAAAGTCCAACATTTCTGTGCTGCCACGATTGGCTTTGGCGGTTCTTTTTCTTGGCGCCTCACTTTTCATGCTCGGGCCTTGCGCATTCGCTCAATCTCTGGGCACTGCTGGGACTATCGACGGGAAGGTGACTGATCCCAGCGGTGCACCTGTCGCCAACGCACTCGTGAGCCTTTCCAACGATCTAACCATGTATCGGCGGGAGGCCGTAACCTCAGCTTCCGGTGAGTTTCAGTTCACGAATATCCCTCCGAATGTCTACCACTTCGAAGTCGATGCTGCCGGCTTCCAGCATCACCATCGAGACCTAACGGTTCGGAGCGTGGTGCCCATGAGCCTCGAAATCCGTTTGGGCTTAAAGTCGCAGCACACCGACGTCACGGTGGTTGGCGAGGTTCCCCTGATCGAAACCACACCTCCGGCGCACTCCGACGTCGATAACACCTTGTTTTCGAAGATGCCGACGACTTCGATCGCCTCCGGACTCAGTGACATCATCACCCTTTCTACTCCCGCCGTGGTGGCTGATTCGGATGGCTTCTTCCACTCTCTTGGTGATCACGCCCAAATGAGTCTTTCCGTCGACAACGAACCCATCACCGACCAGCAAGGCAACCTCTTTTCAACGCAGATTCCGCTGAACGCGATTCAGTCCGTGGAAGCGGTTTATGGAGGAACCCCTGCCGAGTACGGTGATAAAACCTCCCTGGTGGTTACCACCGTAACCCGCTCTGGACTTGGCCAGAATCCCCACGGCAGTTTTTCCGGCGAATACGGCTCTTTCGGAACGATTAATCAGAAAGCCGATCTGGGCTTCGGTCGCAGTAAGTGGGGGCAATTCTTCGCGGTGAATACTTCCCGCTCCGGCCGTTTCCTCGACACCCCCGAACACTGGCCATTCCACGATGTCGGCAATGATGGGAACATCTTTTCTCGATCCGATTACCAACCGAACACCAGGAATATGTTCCATCTCAACTTCATGGCGGCAAGGAACTGGTTCCAGATCCCCAACACTTTTCCTGAGCGGGACTCCGGTCAGGATCAGAAGCAAATGGTGCGATCCTACAACCTCGCCCCGGGATGGGTTCGCGTCTTTGGGCCCAATGCAACATTGGCGGTGAATGCGTTCGCCCGCCAAGACTTTGTCAACTACTACCCGAGCCGAAATCCCCTGGCCGACCAACCCGGCACACTGGCTCAGACCAGGAGCCTGGCCAATCTGGGGCTCAAGGCGGATTTCAATTACGCTCATGGGCGACGCCACAACGCCAAGATCGGCGCGCAGATGACCCACACCTTGCTGACGGAGCGCTTCAGCCTGGGGCTGACCGACCCGACATTCAACCCGGTGTGTCTCGATGCCGATGGAAATCCTGTGACCGATCCAGTCCTGACCGATCCGGGGGCGTGCGCTGGCGCCGGATATCAGCCAAACCCAAGCCTCTTGCCCGGCCTTGTGCCGTATGACCTGACGCGCGGGGGATCTTTATTTAAGTATTACGGCCACGCAGATATCAAGCAGGAGGCTTTTTACGCGCAGGATAGCATTAGTCTGGGGAATTGGACTCTGAACCCCGGCTTACGCTTTGACAACTATGTCGGTCTCAGCCACGGCACGCAACTCCAACCTCGAATGGGCGCCGCTTATCACTTTGTTCCCACAGGGAGCGTTATCCGGGTGGCTTATTCGCACACCTACGAGACCCCCCTCAACGAGAACTTGGTATTGTCGAGCGCCACGGGCGCCGGCGGCTTGGCGGCAAACGTGTTCGGCGCGTACGCGAGCGTGCCGCTTAAACCGGGAATTCGCAACATGTACAACGCGGGCCTGGAACAGACTGTGGGGTCGCATTTGGTGTTCGATGGCGACTACTTCTGGAAGTACACTCGCAACGCCTTCGACCTGGACAATCTTTTTACCACGGCCATCTTCTTTCCCATCGAATGGGACCATTCCAAAATGGACGGCTTTTCCTCGCGGTTGTCCCTTCGTCAATATAAAGGCCTGTCCGCCTACACTAACCTGGGGCATACGCGCGCCCGCGTGTTTGGCCCGGAGAACGGCGGTCTGATCTTCGGCAGTCCCGTGGACCGCAGCGTCGTGCGGATCGACCACGACCAGGCACTCCAAAGCACGACTTACGTTCAGTATCAGTTGCACAAGAATGGGCCCTGGGTGTCGTTTACCTGGCGCTATGACAGCGGCATCGTTTCGGGCGCAGTTCCGGACCTCGCGAGTGTCCTGGGGTTGACCGCCGACCAGCAAGCTCAAATTGAGTTCTATTGCGGTGGCCAGATGGCAACGCCCTGGAGTCCGATTACCACCTGCGATTCTTCCAACTGGGGAACAAAGCTGGTAAGAATTCCGGCGGCTGGGACGGAAAACGACGACACCAATCCCCCGCGCGTCCGTCCGCGCCACCTGTTCAATATCGGCGTGGGAAGTGACAACCTCTTCCACACCGACCGCTTTCGCTGGACCTTGCGTTTGGAGGCTTTAAACATCACGAACAAAGTTGCGATGTTCAATTTCCTTTCAACGTGCTCAGGGACGCACTTTGTTGCCCCGCGCACCTACCGGGCAGAGATTGGCATTGCTTTCTAAGGCCGCAATCTCGACTTGAAGCATCTCGACAACGAGGGTCTGATCCGGCTCGTGGGCAGTAACAACTTCACTTTTACGCGCTAAAGAGAGAACGGGAAACCCCGTGATCGCGCCCCCTGATGGCAGCGCACCCCGATAACCTCATTTTCTGTGCAACTTTCCCTGCGGGGCGAGCATCTCTTTCTATACCAGATGCAAAGGGCGTACTGCGCACTCCCAAGGCGGCGGATTATTTGGTATTATGAACAGTGCGCAGGGCTAAGCAGACAATCTGAATCCAAACCAAGAAAGCGGGAAAGTATCAAGATGAGACGGTGGGGAAAAAGTCGGCACGAGTACTGGGTGCAGGCCCTGATCGTGGGCGTGTTGCTTACAGGTGAAATTCACCTCTTTACTGCCGAGATCCTTCACCACCATGACGAGGTTGCCCGGGTCTGCCAGATTGAGCACCAGGGTGGAGCATACTTACATGCCGCCCAGGGGCTCAGCCCGCTCTGCCCCCTTTGCCAGATCGTTCGTAACAGCTCGGTCCGCCCCGCAATCCAATCGCATGTTCTGAAGCCGGAACAGGAAACCAATTATCAGCCTGTAACTCGACGGGCGCGATATTCCCCCAACCTCACGCCATCGCTCCTTGCCCGTGCACCTCCTCTCTCCTGAAAGCTTTGCCTCATTTCGATTCGACGCAAAAATTCTCATGAGCCTTCAGGAGGAGACTATATGGTTGGTAGGCGCGCTTCATTATTCATTCTGATTTTGTCTCTCGGGATTACAGCTTTTCCTGCTTGGGTTGCCGGACAGAGCATGGGGATGGCCGGAATGGTCAGGGGCACGGTGAAGGATCCCTCGGGCGCCGTGATTCCCGGCGCTACCGCGACCATCTACAATCCCGTGAGTGGCTTCGAACGTACGGCTTCCACGGATGCCTCGGGTGGCTTTACCCTCAACAACGTTCCCTTCAATCCGTATCACCTAACGGTAAGCGCGGCCGGGTTCGCTCCGCATGCGCAAGACGTAGAACTCAACTCCTCGGTCCCCGTCAACCTGAACATCACCCTGGAAGTGTCCGGCGGAAAGACGACGGTGACGGTGTCGACCGAAGCTTCGGACCTGATCGAGGTTGATCCTATCTCCCATACGGACGTCGATCGAGCCCTTTTTGACAAGCTTCCGCTCGAAAGTCAGTCCTCGTCACTCAGTTCTTTGGTGACGTTGTCTGCGCCCGGGATCTCCGCCGACTCCAACGGTCTCTTCCATGGGTTCGGCGACCACGCGGAAAACTCGTTTTCTGTCGACGGGCAACCCATCACGGACCAGCAAAGCAAGATTTTCTCGAATCAGCTTCCGATTGACGCGGTGCAGTCATTGGAAGTGATTCAGGGCGCTCCCCCCGCGGAATACGGCGACAAAACCAGCTTGGTCATTGTCGCTACCACTCGGTCAGGCCTGGGGGAGACGAAGCCGCACGGCACCGTGACGACCTCTTACGGCACCTTCGGATCGGCGAACGCGGGCTTCAACCTCGCCTACGGCCAAGACAAGTGGGGCAACTTCCTTTCCGCCAATGGCCTGAATTCCACCCGCTTTCTCGATCCGCCGGAGCTTAACGTCATGCACGACCGGGGTAATGAACAGAACCTATTCGACCGCTTTGACGTTAAGCCCTCGGAAAAGACCACGGTCAATTTGAACTTTCAGTTCACGCGCTCCTGGTACCAAACACCCAATTCGTACGACGGCCAAAATGCCACGGCATGGACGGGGCTGGTCGTCGACGACGGGGGTTACGGTCCCAACGGAGTGTTAGTGGGCTCCGCCGATCAACATGCGCAGATCAAGACCTTCAATTTCGCACCCACCTGGACGCGCTTGATGAATAACAACACCGTCTTCACGTTAGGCGGCTACGTTCGTCGCGATCAGTTTAACTATTATCCGAGTGCGGACCCCTTTGCCGACTTTACGCCGGACCTCCAGGGACAGACCATTGGCCAAAATCGCACCCTTAACAACCTCGGGGTTCATGCGGCTGTGTCTTATGCAAAGGGCGTCCATAACCTGAAGGCAGGATTCAACTTCGAGCACACCCTGCTGACGGAGAGCGACTCCTTTGGGATCGTCGACCCCACGTTTAACCCGGTTTGCTTTAACGCGGATGGAAGTCCCAACACAAACCCCACCCTAACCGACCCGGCGAATTGCAACGCTCCTCTCCAAGCGAATAGCGGCTTTGACCCTCTGCTCGCCTGTTACGACCTGACCCGAACGGCGAAGTTGCCTGTATCCGATGGGTGCCCGAAAACAACCAGTGGGTTGTATGCCTACGGTGGTCACACGGACGTCAAGGAACTGGCCCTGTTTGCCCAGGACACCATCACTGTAAAGAATTGGGTGTTGAACCTCGGGCTGCGCGGCGATGTCTACAATGGCATTTCCATTTACCGCCAAGCCGAGCCGCGCGTAGGGGTCGCTTACAACATCAAGCCCACAAGCACAGTGCTGCGGTTCTCGTACGCCCGCATCCTGGAAACGCCTTTTAACGAAAACTTGATCCTGGCCAGCAACGGATGCAACGACCCCGTGGTCAATGATCTGATGGCGACCCGCCAGGGCTACCCCTGCCTTACCGTTCCACTGACTCCTGGCACGCGCGACGAACTCCACGCCGGGCTCGAACAAGCTTTTGGCAAATATTTGGTCGTGGATGGCGAATACATCTGGAAATACACGCACCGGGCCTACGATTTCAGCATATTGGGCGCCACGCCGATCACTTATCCTATCGAGTGGGACCATTCAAAAATCCCGGGATATGCCGTCCGTGCCACCGTTCCGAACACCCACGGCTTTACAGCCTTTGTGGTTTTCTCCAGCGTGGCGGCCCGCTTCTTCCAACCCCAGGTCAGCGGAATTGGCGCCACTCCGGCGGGGCAGGGAGGAAACGGAGTGTTCCGAATCGACCACGACGAAGGGTTCAATTCAACCACTCACCTGCAATACCAGCCGTTCAAGCGAGGCCCCTGGATGGGCTTCAACTGGCGTTACGATAGCGGTCTGGTGGCAGGCCCTGTGCCCTGCGCAGGCGGCAATTGCGCGAATGGGCCGGCAGGAACGGACTCCGTCGTGGACTTTTCTAATTTGACTCCCGACCAGCAATTCGAGGCAGGACTCTCCTGCGGCGGTGTCTTTGCGACCCCGACGACGCCGATCAGTCCCAGTGGCCTGTGCCCTGCATCCCAATACAAGTCTTCCCTGGTAAAGATACCGGCGGCAGGCACCGAAGACGACGATCACAACCCGCCACGCATAGCCCCACGAAACCTCTTCGACCTCGCCGTGGGTGAAGACAACCTTTTTAACGGTGATAAGCATAGGTGGAGCATCCGCTTGTCAGCGATCAACCTGACGAATAAAGAGGCGCTCTACAATTTTCTTTCCACCTTCAGTGGAACGCACTACGTGACGCCGCGCACCTTTACGGCGGAACTGGGGTTCCACTTCTAAGCCGATCCAAGGCTTCCTTCGGAGGGTCGATAGGGATGTGATGAAATCCGCCTTGCGGCAGGTTTGCAGGTGGGCAACCCACTAGGGTTGCGGCGATTCTGGTTCCGGATCGAGATTATCCGCAGGCGAGGGTTCCGCTATCTTCCCTGGAGATGGGTTGACCGCGGGGGTTGACTCCGCCAGCGCCACTGGAGCTGAGATACCGGCAGCCGTCGGTCCCGCCACCGTCTCAGGAGCGGGTTTGTTCAAGGGCATCAACTCCCCTGCCGCACGATGCAGGCGGCGCTCACAGGTTTCCCATTCCCCGTCGGTGCACTGCGGTTTGCGGCAGTCGAATTCACAAAGGGCATCACCCTCCGGAACCTCGTCGATAAACTGCCGCCGGACCCAATCCCAGATGTCCCGAGGTAAGCTCATAGAGCCACCGCGACCGCCTTCAGCATTATACATACTTCAAGAAACCCTTCGTTTGAGGGGTCAACCTCAGCGCCCATTGTCACAGTCGCCTTTGACGCTGATTCCTAAAATATAACGGCGTGCCGGGCTGTTGTCAACTTGATACGCGCGAAGGATGACGCGCCATTGCGGGCTGAGCTTGTCCGCCCCTAATTCTCCGAGGGCTTCACGCTTGCTCCTGCAGCGCGGGCACAGTAAGATTATCTTAACGCGCAAACGAAAGTATCCACGAAAGGCCAAGATGACGTCGAGGACTCCCCTCCTCGGTCGCAGCCCAAGATCACGCTGCTTAACAAACGCTTGCTGCTTCGCCGGATTCGTCCTACGCTGGCCAGGATCGATCTTAACCGGTGAGTCAGCCACGACACCAAGCGGACAAGACTGGCCTGCTGGGGGTACAATGGAGCAGGATGCTATTTGAGATTGTTGGCGAGATCTCCGATATCCAGACTATCGCCACGGGGCGTGGCATCCGAAGGCGCAAGTTCTTGCGAAAACGGTACGGCGGACGGCTATGGCGCAAACAGAAGGGTATTGCCACCGTTCGACTGTCCGGCGGCTCAATCCGACTGGCCGAGATTCACTGGTATGCGGCCCACGGCGCTGGCCGCGTCGGCTGGAAAATGAAACGTTTCTTGGACTGACTATTATGGATGAGAAATCAAGATCGAAATTTGTGCTATGTATCCGCAACGACGGCGCGGATGATTTGGAACCGCGCAAGGTCTATCAAGTTCTGAGCGACCGCTCGGCCGCGCGAGACGGGTATGCTCGAGTCATCGACGAGTCGGGGGAGGATTATCTCTACCCGGCTGAATACTTCGTGCCCGTCAGGCTACCCGTAGCGATATCACGCAAATTGGTTTCGCTTTCCAATGGCGTGCGGCAGCCGGTGCGTCGAATCCTCGCGCGCGCCTAATGTGGGGCCACCCCTTTTAGCAATGTCACCCCGCCGCACAGAGCAATAACTTTAACGGTGGGTCACTTCACCAATCGTACTCTCAACAACACTTTGGCGCAATTTCGACGGAAACTAGGTGCAAACTAAGACTGTCATCTGACCATCCAGCCGATTGCCGTCTGCGCGAGGCAGTTGGGGAACACGGGTGTGGGCTGCCGTTGAAGCGGAATGCCGCCCGAGGGAGTAAGCTTCTTGGCTAATGAACAACAGAATATCGGAGCGGCTGAGGGAGTAGAATCCGGGAGAATGGCACAAAATACCCAAAACGCGGCAGCGATCCGGCTTCTCCACCAATGGTTGGAAGATGAGTCGGGTTACGACGAGCGAGTATGGCCACGACTGAAAGAGGCAATTGAACAGGATCGCCTCTCCGAGCGCAAGAGGTTCAGTGATTGATTCTGCGGATGTGATGTTGAAAGCTGCTGAGCTGTGGGCCTGGGCCCGGAACCAAGGTATTCCCACTGCCGATCCCAAAGCGCTCGATGCTGATGTAATCCTCGCCGCCCAAGCTCTGCAAATCCCCGCCCTGGTCGCTGCTGAAAACGTCGACCATCTTAGCCTCTTTATCGACGCCAAAGACTGGCGATCATTCTGAAAGCATGGTCAAAAAAACTGATCTAAACAGACCTTCGTTAATTCTCTGATTGCCCTATTCGGATTGCGCAGAGCGAAGCTCTGCGGCCGTGGCTCCGCCGTGGATTCGCGGCCATGGATTCGCAGAGCTGCGCTCTGCGCAATCCGAAGGGAGGCAATGCGGCTAATTCTCCGATGGCCTCTCGATGTGATCGATCACGATGGTATCCACCGGCCCTTTTGTGGACACCAGCTTCAATCCAAGCTGTTCCTGAACAGCCGTAAAGATCGAGGGCCCGGAGTCATCGGGCGGGGTTGTTCCGCCCGCCCCTGGCATCGTTACTCTACCGCCCTCATCCGGGGTCCATTTCAAAGTGACATCGTACTTCCCCGCGAGCCCGGTCTTATCCACAACTTGACTATGGACCAGGCCCGCAAGTTGGGCTGCCAATCTCGAGATCGGTATCGCCTGGCCCGTGATCGTTCCTCCCTGCACCATCATCAAGCCCGCGCGTGGATGGCCTTCCGGCCCTTTGATTCCGTTGGCGTAAGTGTTGTTCGGATCAGCTTCCTTCAGCTTGAACCCACCCTTCGCAACAACCAGCTCATAGATCCGAAGTTCCTTGGTTTCGTGGTGGACCTTAATCTTGCAGCGGTCCGCCAGAAGCGACTGCAGCATCAATTGGCGCTGCGTTGCCTGCTGGTCCTGTGGAAGCTTCTGGAATGCTGCGGCAGCCTCTTCGTCCATCTTCGCCTCAACATCGAATTTGTCCGACGTCCATCCCGGTTCTCCTGAAATCCGGTTGTCCATCAGGCCGTAAGCGCCCCCAATCAGCGACTTCAGCGGTATATCCACTATCGACAAACCATCAGGCAGCGTCTTCCACCATGCACTGTTGCTGAGGGCTTTGTGCGGCTTAATCGAAATAACGTCGTACGCCGGCGGCGGGGGCGATTGCTGGGCCGCAAGGGCAGCGGCCAGAAAGTAAAGCGGGATTACGATTCGATTCATTTTCATGGCAGGTCTCGGTCAGCGGAATTTTCACTTTCCAGTTTCTGCGGACCCCAAAGATACTCCTGACCGCTGCCCCACGCAACGGTGAGCCGAATTTGCAGCGCAAGGTGCTCTCGTGGGCCACGGAAGGCGCCATATGTCACTGAAGCCGGAGTAGCACAGATACACCTGCCACAGTGGCACAGGCCCCATTTGCGCCGTAGGGGCAGGGCTCGTGCTGCCCTCCCCGTCGGCACGGCCGACCCCAGGGTAGCCACGAGGGGCATAGGCGTTAACCTAAGGGAAACTGCCTTACCTGAAGCCACGGCAGTGGCGACATCCTGTAGCCCACGGCGAGCCAGCCGTGGGATGCTAATGGCATACGAACCTCGCGAGCCCCG
>JBEKNU010000157.1:0-16963 GCA_049522495.1 Terriglobia bacterium | reverse complement strand
CTGAGGGGGATATGAGGATTAAGATCAGCGAACTCGTGGCCACGGGGTCTTCGGCCCCAAAACCTGTTGCGGCATATGCCGGGCGCATCTCTTTGACACCAGGTGACCCACCTTCATCTCCGGGTGTAGCGCAGGTAACCCCACCCGCGTTTTCGAGGCGATGGGGCCAGGGGAATATGGATCAGGCGCGGGTGGGGGCATCCCCGCTACCGGGAAGTGGTTCGTGGGTGAGGAAAACATTCCATACGGAACTCAGCGTGAGAGGAGACTCAAGATGAACTTTAGACCACTACACGATCGAATTCTGATAAAGCGAATTGAAGCGAAGGAGGCGGCGAAGGGCGGAATTATCATTCCCGACTCCGCCAAAGAGAAACCGCAAGAAGGCGAAGTGATCGCCGTGGGAAACGGGAGGAAGACCGAAGAGGGGAAGGTCGTTCCCCTGGACGTGAAGGCGGGCGATCGCATCCTCTTCGGCAAGTACTCCGGCACAGAAATCAAGCTCGACAACCAGGAGTATCTGATCTTCAAAGAGGAAGATGTGCTGGGAGTGGTGGAAGGCAAAGCTGCCACCGCGAGTGGGAAGAAATAGGCGGGTAGCCGGTTGTAAGCGGCCCGGCGGGTGTAATGCGGCGGAGAGCTGCCGCAACGGAGCACGGACCAAAGAAGAGATCGAAATCCTGGAGGAATTGACTATGGCAAACGCAAAACTAATTATCCATGGCGAAGAGAGCCGCCATGCGATTCTCAGCGGAGTAAATCAACTTGCGGACGTCGTAAAGGTTACGCTGGGCCCCAAGGGGCGCAACGTAGTTCTGAATAAGAAATACGGTTCTCCGACGATTACCAAGGACGGCGTAACGGTGGCGAAGGAAATCGAGCTGCCGGACCCCCTCGAGAATATGGGCGCGCAGATGGTGCGCGAGGTCGCATCGAAGACTTCCGACGTGGCGGGCGACGGCACGACCACAGCAACCGTGTTGGCCCAGGCGATCTTTCGCGAGGGCGCGAAAACCGTGGCCGCCGGAGCCAATCCGATGGGCGTGAAGCGCGGCATCGAAACCGCCGTTCGCGCCATTTGTGGCTACGATGAGACCGGCAAGGACGGTACCAGAAAGCACATCAAGGGCGAGATTGACAAGATCTCCAAGCCCGTCGAGGGCGCGATGATCGCGCAAGTCGGCGCGGTTTCCGCCAACAACGATCACGCTATCGGCAACATCATCGCCGAAGCCATGAAGAAGGTCGGCAAGGATGGGGTCATCACGGTCGAGGAATCCAAGACCATGGAAACGACGCTGGAAGTGGTGGAGGGGATGCGGTTTGACCGCGGCTATCTCTCTTCCTACTTCGTCACCAACCCCGAGCGGATGGAGTGCGTGCTCGAAAACGCCTTGATCCTGATCCACGAAAAGAAGATCAGCTCGATGAAGGACCTTCTGCCCTTGCTCGAGCAGATTGCCAAGTCCGGCAAGCCGCTGTTGATTATCGCCGAAGAAGTCGAAGGCGAAGCTCTGGCCACGCTGGTGGTGAACAAGCTGCGCGGGACGCTGCAGTGCTGCGCGGTGAAGGCGCCGGGGTTTGGCGATCGCCGCAAGGCCATGCTCGATGACATTGCCATTCTCACGAACGGCAAGGCCATTTCCGAAGATCTCGGCATCAAGCTTGAGAACGTGAAGCTGGACGACCTCGGGGAGGCAAAGAAGATCATCATTGACAAAGACAACACCACCATCATCGAGGGAGCCGGCAAGAGCGCGGACATCGAGGGCCGCGTCAAGCAGCTTCGCACTCAGGTTGAGGAGACCACCTCGGATTATGACCGCGAGAAGTTGCAGGAGCGGCTCGCCAAGCTGGTGGGCGGCGTCGCTCAAATTAAAGTAGGCGCCGCGACCGAGACCGAAATGAAGGAGAAGAAGGCTCGTGTGGAGGATGCCATGCACGCCACCAAGGCGGCCGTTGAGGAGGGCATCGTGCCCGGCGGCGGAGTGGCGCTGGTGCGCTGCATCCCCGCTCTCCGTAAGCTGAAGGGCGACGGGGACGAACAGATTGGCATCAACATCGTTACGCGCGCGCTCGAAGAGCCTCTGCGCATGATCGTTGCCAACGCCGGCCATGAAGGCGCGGTGGTGGTGGAGAAAGTGAAGGCGAACAACAACCTGAACTACGGCTTCAACGCGGAGACCGAGATCTTCGGCGACCTGGTCGCGGACGGCGTCATCGACCCCACCAAGGTCACCCGCGCCGCACTCCAAAACGCTGCGTCCATTGCTTCGCTCCTGCTCACTTCTGAGGCATCGGTCAGCGAGTACCCGGAGAAGGAAGAGAAAGCTTCGGCGGGAAATCCGGGAGGCATGGGCGGAGGGATGTACTGAGGGGCAACCGTCGGCAAGGATGGGGGGACCTCGAAGGGGCCGTGGGTTTCACCCACGGCTACTGATATTGCTCCCCTGCGGGGAACTTGGTAGTAAGCGTGGTGGCCCTGAGCGCTCGGGCAAAAGGAGGAGAGAAACCAATGGCACAAACCATCGAGATCGGAACGCTCCTTGTTAAGGCGGGCACTATTTTGCCGGAAGGCTTGCTGTTAGAAAAAGGCCCCTATTTGAAGGGCTGGGATCTGGTCAAGAATCTCAGTAGCGCCGGGCTGGACCGGAAACTCTGCGAGGTGGATTGGACCTTTTTCTACATGGCGGGTGAGGTCAATGCGATGGCCTTCGGTTCGGATTTGGAAAAAACCACCCGCGTGGCGGTTAAGAAGGTCATTGCCAGCATGAAATCGGACGGATTCAACTGCCTGGAAATTTCCCGAGTGGCCGTGAAGAGTTTCCTGGGGCTGCCCTGCGTCAGCGTGGCTGGCCATGCGCGACATATTCAGGAAAGTATATATCTCTTCCAGGCCAAACCCATTTCGGAATGGGGTCAAGCGCAGTCGGCGGCCGCCTGATCAGAAGTGCAATCGTAGAGTACCGAGTCCCCGGAAGGTGGACTTCCATGATCAACGCTCGTATTTTGACAATTTCAGTCTTAGGGGCCGTGCTGGTGGCGGCGCCCATGATTCGCTCGCAAGATGTGAAGCCGTCTGAAGCAAGGGCGGTCCTCATCCAAGCGCTGCCGATCCAGACCCCGGGGTGGCAGCACCGGCACGTTCTTGACGGTTGGCTGCAAGCGGTCGTTGTTTCTGTACCTGCCACGGGCGCACAGGATCTTTCCCGTTACCGGAATTTTCAGTTTGGAGAGGCGCTGCCGGCCCTCGCGAAACAGGCAGGCCTGGCGCTGTCGGACGTGAAGCTGATCCATGAACGTCCGGCGGTCATTCAAGAGCTGGAATGGCCGATCTGGCTCTCGGCAGGTTCTTCACCGCAAGCGGACCCGGTCAAGACCATCTTGTTCAGCTTCTACAACGGGGAACTCTTTCGAATCGTGGTCACCTACGATCGAAATGAAACCGAAGGGCTGACTACCGAGGACATGATCGAAGCGATTTCGGCCAGGTATGGAACTGTCACGATGCCCGCCCACGCCGAGGTCGCCTTTTCTTCGACGCAAGTCTACAACGATGGCGAACATATCATCGCGCGTTGGGAAGATTCCCAGTACTCCTTTAACCTGTATCGTTCCCTTTACCAACCGACTTTTGGAATGATTGCATTCTCGAAAAGACTGGACGCCCTGGCCCGCGCCGCGACCGCAGAAGCCATCCGGTTAGACGCACAAGCGGCTCCCCAGAGGGAGATTCAGCGCCAACAAGGGGAAGACGAGAAGAATCGCGAATCGCTGCAAAAAGCCAGGCAAGTGAACAAGCCCAACTTCCGCCTTTAGCATTCAGCAACGGCTGGAACGATCAGCTCTCCCGGAGATGTAGACCTAAGGGCGCAGCGCAATTTCGGCCGATGGGGCACAAGCCAAAAGTGGCTGGGCGCGGTTTCCATCGAGCGCTGGCCCGTTGCACGCTCGCGAAGTGTGGCTTATACTCCACGGCATTCGACTCCAGCGTTCCAATGCGGCGCACCGCGCATCCGGCAACGCCGGCTTCGAGATTCGAAACACCAGGAGACAACAAAGATGAAACGAACACTGACTTTCGCCCTGCTGGCTGTAATCATTTTCGCGGAGGCCGTCTGGGCGCAGGCGCCCCCGCCCATGCCGAAGCCTGGTCCGGAGCAGAAAAAGCTCGCATATTTCATTGGTCACTGGAATACCGAGGGCAATCTGAAGCCAGGTCCAATGGGACCCGGCGGCAAGTTTACCAGCAATGACCAGAACACCTGGCTCCCGGGCGGCTTCTTCGTGGTTCTCCACTCCGACGGAAACAGCCCGATGGGAGCATCGCATGAAATTGCTTTGATGGGTTACAACCCTGACGAAAAACTCTATACCTACGATGGCTTCGATAACATGGGCGAGCACGACGTCTCCAAAGGAACACTGCAAGGAGACACCTGGACTTGGAGTAGTGAGTCGAAAATGGGCGGCCAGGTGATGAAGGGCAAATTCACGATCAAGGAAGTCTCGCCCACGGAATACACTTTCAAGTTCGAAATGTCCACCGACGGCAAAACATGGACCACCGGCGTGGAAGGAAAGTCCACCAAGGTGACCGCAGCGCCCGGCGCGGCGGAAAAGAAAACCACCAAGTGAATGTCCGCAAATAACGTGACGTGCGCCTGATTGCCGATTTTCGGTTTTCGATTGCTGATCGAAGGGAGCCGGGTGCGCGGAGTTATCCGGCTCCTAGACGGATTACTCCGCGGCTCTTCGTTGTGCAGACTAACTAACGCGTAGTCATTTTTCGGATTCCGAACCGCGGAGTAGTCCGTCAACCGACGGACTACTCCGCGCCTGCTGCTTTTACCTTTTGCCATTTGACCTTTGCCCTTTGGTTTCATTGAGCTCTGCCCCCCTGCACTAACCTCTGGTATACTCGGAAAAGGCTCCGCAACATGAGTTCCCTAAATGACGCCTTAATTCGCGATATTGTCCGCCGCATTGTTGATACGGCGCAGCCGGAGAGGGTGATTTTGTTCGGCAGTCAAGCGCGGGGTGATGCCCGGCCCAACAGCGATTTTGACGTGCTGGTGATCAAGCCGTCCGATGAGCCACGATACCTCCGCTCCATTCCCCTTTACGTGGCTCTGGCCGATCTGCCGGTGGAAGTGGAAGTGATGGTCTACACGCCGGAGGAGGTGGACGAGTGGAGCCAAGTTCCCCAGGCATTTGTAACCACCGCCGTGCGAGAGGGGACGACGATTTATGAAAGACGCGGCTGAGCTTTGCCGTGGGCTGCTCCGCAAAGCCAAGAGCGACCGCGTCGCTATGGAAGCCTCGCTGGCGGCCCAGGCCTTCGATGCAGCATGTTTTCATGCCCAGCAAGTTACTGAAAAGTGCCTAAATGCCATTTTGGCTTATAGCCGGGTGGGGTTTCCATATACTCACAATTTAACCAAGTTGATTGAGAAAGGGGCGGAGATTGATGCTGCGTTTCGCCCACTTCTGCCCACCGTTACGCCCCTCACGCCTTACGCCGTGGAATTGAGATACGACGACTCCTTTTGGCCCACCCAGCAGGTGGCCGAAGAAGCTCGGGCGTCGGCACTGGCCGTTTCCCAGTTCGTTTTGGACGGCTTACCCCCGGACGTCAGAAAAGCCGCAGAACAACGCCTGCCCAGAGCCGGATAACTCCGCGCTACACGTGCCCTTTGCCTTCCGAAAAGGTTCCCGATCCCTTTTCTCCGGGCGTCATGGATGCATCCACTGATCGGGGGCGATGATAACCCTTGCTCCCTGCCTACCACGGAGGGCGTTTAGAAGTGCCGCAGAGTAGTCGGGCCTGGGGGGGCGGGTAACTCTTCGCTTTCCGCGCCAGAATATCCACTCTCTGACATTAAAATATATTCATGAACTTCTGACCCCCCGCCGATAACACCCATGAACGCGGAAGGTGTCAGAACTGTTCAACAGCGTTAAGCAATATGCTACAGTCTTGCTGCTACTCAGATGCCAACGTTAACCTTACCTGATTTCGTCAACAAGTGGCGAAGCTCCGGCCTCACGGAGCGGGCGGGCGCCCAAATGCATTTTCTTGAGCTTTGTGACGTGCTGGGCGAGCCGCATCCGGCGTCAGAGGATTTCTCCGGCGCGACGGCCGCGACCGACAATAGTTCTTGCAACAAATACAAAAGGGGGCGAAGCTGTTCCGAACGAACTTGAATGGCCACCACAGAGCACACAATTAACGATGCAATTGCGACCCTCTTAAGGAAAACAAGGCGGGCTTGGAGGGCTATCAACGTAGTCAGTTCCGAGAATACGGGAATGCTGGTGGGAACCAACAAGCGCCCTGATATCATGGTCATGGAACCCGGCGTTTCCCCCGTCGTTGTCGAAACCGAACTTGTACCCGCCGCGACTGTCGAGTCCGAGACAATCTCCCGCCTCGGGGAGCTCGCGCGCATAGATGGCCGACCCATATTGTCATCAATTGCAGTTCGGCTTCCTGAACGCTTGAAGAAGTGTTCCGGGACATCACTGCAACAGGAGCTGGGTGCTGCGGACGACTTTGATATGGCTTTGTACACTGGTGACAAGCCCGAGAATCATTCCCGTTGGCCGCACTCGGGCTGGCTTAATGGGGACATCAATGACCTTTCGACGTTGACGCAGTCGGCAACGGTACCGCCCGCCCTTATCGAAAAGGCGGCAAACCAATTGGTTGAAGGCGTGAGCGAAGCAGCTGGGTTGCTTGGAGAGATCACGCATGCCCACCCGGGCGCAATGCACGAGATTTGCAAGGTATTGTGCCAGCACGAAGATGAACAAACACAACGCATGGCGGCGACCATTCTGGCCAATGCGTTCGTATTCCACGAGAGCCTGGCGAGAGGGCCAGGACAACTGTCCCTTGTGCTTTCAGTTGACGAACTACGCGCATCGGGTACGCTCACAAAGTTCGCCGTTCTGAATGAATGGCGCAAAATCCTCAAGTTGAATTATTGGCCAATATTTGACATCGCCCGCCGTATACTAGAACTAGTCCCTACCGCCGACACCAAAGTACTCATCGAGGAGTTGGCCATTACAGCAGACAAACTCGTGGAGAATCATCTCACGCGCTCGCACGACCTGACAGGGGCCGTATTCCAGCGGCTCATTGCTGACCGCAAATTTCTTGCAGCCTACTACACAACTCCCGCATCGGCGGCGTTGCTCGTCGGTTTAGCGATCACGCCTGAAAGACCGCCAGCCGGTGGCTCCTGGGCGAGTCCAGAGGACGTAAAGACTCTGCGCATTGCTGACTTTGCTTGCGGCACAGGAACACTTCTTTCCACCGCTTACCAGCGTGTCGGTCAGTTACATGAACTGGGCGGCGGCGACTCAGAAGGGCTTCACCCAGGTATGATGGCCCACAGCCTTGTCGGCTGCGACGTGCTGCCAGCCGCAGCGCACCTCACGGCCTCCATGATCTCCGGGGCACATCCCACCGTGAAGTATACGCAGAGTTCCATAATGACCGTGGCATATGGCAAACAGCCTGACAGTGGAATTGCACTTGGTTCCTTGGACCTCTTAGACCCTCAACGCAGATTGGAGATTCTCGACATCACGGCCAAGGCGGTCGAAGGAATGGGTGAGAGCGAGCGCGAAACATGGTCCGCACTTCCTCATGCCTCGTTCGATGTGGTCGTTATGAATCCGCCTTTCACACGCGCAACCGACCACGAGGCGGAAAGACTCAATGTGCCTAATCCCATGTTCGCTGCATTCACCTCAACTGCTGAGGAGCAGCGATTGATGAGCAATGCGACAAAGCGACTAACGGCGGGGACAAGCGCTCATGGCAACGCAGGCGAGGCCTCGATCTTCCTGGTTCTCGCCCATCGCAAGCTAAAAGTGGGCGGCATGTTGGCGTTAGTTATGCCTCTCAGTCTCATGCCAGGCGACTCTTGGGAGGATTCGCGCACTCTCTTGGCTAAGAACTACACCGGTCTCGTGCTGGTTTCAATTGCCGGGGCGCGCGACGAGGATATGTCGTTTTCAGCCGACACGGGGATGGGTGAATGCCTCCTCGTTGGTCGCAAATCCAAGACGGGAAGTAGACGCGCCACCTTTGTTGTTCTTAAGGACCGACCCGCTTACCCCATATTAGGGGCGAGCGCGGCGAAACAAATTCATCGTTTGATTGCAGGGAAGAATCTTCACCGCCTTGAGGATGGGCCGATCGGCGGCACTCTCCTTTACTTTGGCGACGATGTGATCGGCCAAGCGATGGACGCCCCTTTGCCGGCTTCAGGTGGGTGGAACCTGGCGCGTATTGCTGACCTTTCTTTGGCGCAAGCGGCGTATCAACTCGCCAACGAGAACCGCATTTGGTTGCCGACGATGAGCAAATCAGACGCTATAAATATTGTGATTACCACAGTTCAGGGAATTGGAGAGATTGGGCCACTTGATAGGGATATCAATGGAAGAACACCACAAGGCGGCATAAGAGGGCCCTTCGACACCCCACCAGTAGAACCAGGTGGCCCGCCAACTTATCCCGTACTTTGGTCGCACGATGCGAACCGTGAGCGAACCTTGGCATTCGACGCAGATTGCCAAGCGATCCCACGTCGTGGCTCGACTGCTGCCGAGCGAGCTGCGCTTGCCCTCAAAGTGTCAAGCGTTTGGGGTACAGCGTCACATTGTCACTTCAATCGCGATTTCCGATTTAATAGTCAGTCAACTGGTATGCAGTTCACGCCCCGAAAAACCATCGGCGGTCGCGCGTGGTTATCAATTAAACTGGCATCGGTTGAACAGGAAAAGGCATTGGTTCTGTGGGCGAATACATCACTCGGGATGCTATTGCGCTGGTGGCATTCCAATAAGCAACAGGCTGGAAGGGGTAACATAGGTAAAACGATGCTGCAAAGTTTACCCGTTCTGGACGTAACCACTCTCAGCCCGAGGCAGCTTAAGGCAGCCGTGAAGGTTTTCGATGCCATGAGCGGACTCCACTTGCTACCACTGCACAGAATCGACGAGGACGCGGTGCGGCAAAAGCTGGATACTCGGTTTGGCTTAGAAGTGCTCGGACTACCGCCGTCCGTCGTCGAACCTGGAGGGCCGCTTGAACTCCTACGCATGAAATTGGCCCAAGAACCGTCCATTCGAGGCGGGATAGCGACAATGCCTGAGGATCAAGACGAGTAGTGACTGTCGTAGCGCCGAACTTTAGTTCAACATCTGCCGACCTAAAGGGCGGCGCTACTCACACGTTGCCTGCAAGGACCTCAGCGATACCGATATCGTGGAACGCCTCCTGGCGCTGAATCGCGACCGCGCAGGGGCTTGAATTCTTCGTTCTTAAGAACCTCGCTTCGCTGCGGGCTGGCGCAGACGGTCGGTTTTTGGCCCCTGCCCCAGCCTGCGCGCCTCGCAAATCCCCTTTACGGGAGGTTTATGCGGTAGTAGACTCCACGAGAAATGCGCCGAGCTCTGAGTTGGTTGACTCGCACGCTGAAAGCACTATCTCAACTACCCGACTGGCTGAATTGGCTTCTTTCAGTAGTCGAACCCCTCGTGGTATTAGCGATTGCCTTCCTGCTAGGGTACTCGGTATATATGAGTATCTGGGATCAGGGCGGGCAACAGACGAAGCTAATCCAGCTGATGAAAGTCGTCAACGACAACTGGAAGGCGGCCCTGATTCTCTTCGTCATCCTATTTTATAGAACGGTCCGGGTGTTCTTGGAACAGGCAGAGGAGGGGCCTTGGGGATTCAAGAAGAAGTCGATGCAAGGGGATTCCCAAGCTGAACCCAACCCGCCTGGGGGAGCAGGCAAGCCGCCGGGAGGGAACGTGTAGCCATGCCAACCGAGCTCCTTAAGCCCAATACGCATTTAAGGATTCGTTATCCGGTGCCACGAAATGGCGTCATCGAGTACGACGTCGAAGCCGAACCCCCCGTGGACACATTTGTGCTAGATCCGGAGGGACTCGTGGAGTTCAACCGTGGCGATGACTATATCCACTCCTATTACGGCGGCTTTACCAATCGACGCAAGCATCATCAGGAGCTTAAGCTGCCATTTCGGGGATGGTGGTATCTAATTATTAAGAACTCGAACAAAAGAGAATCTGCTGCGGTTCACTACGAGGTTTCAGGCTAGTGCATCAGGCGCGCTGGCGCAGACGGTCGGTTTTTTGATTCTGCGATCTCCCGAATGGACTTTCCTCCGGCACCGCATTGTCGCGAGCATAGTCTCGGCCAGCGAGCCGTTTTGCAAGCTCACTGCCTGGAGTCTTGCACCGAAAAGCCTACAGACAGAAAAGCACAGTCCGTGGCTTGCTGCCTAACGGGGTGGGTTGGGCTGCGCTTCCTTTGGCGCGATGCCGTCCGCAACCAGCGCCGTCCCGCCAGCCACCGAGCTGATAGCCTCGAATGTAGTAACAGCGTTAAGCAATGGGATAAACCTGCTGCCGATGTCGACACCGATCAGGAGTGCGCCCGCGCCGATCTTTAGAACCGCCCCTGTCGCGGTCTTGGGGTCTTTCGGGATGGTGATCTTCTGGTCGGGCAGCCCCCTGACGCTCATTACCCTGATTGTTGCTGAAAGGTCAGCAATCTCCTCGCGAGTAAAGCCCGCTTCATGGAGCGCCTCCCGGTCGCCGGCAGACAGGCCGTTGGCCAGCAGCCCGCTAACGAACGGCTTCTCGTTGGCGATGAAGTCGGCGAAGCTGTCTTGGTCGATGGCGTAAATCGCCGCTGCAAGGTTTAGAATTTCGCCGTTTAGGTCGGTCATCGCGGATCGAGCATTCTCGTAATTTGGATCGTTCTGCGGCAGGCGGCGCAGGCGGTTTAGCTCGAGGAGCTTGTCCTTGAGCCTGAGCGCGAGTCTCTGAATCTCTTGTTGCTTCCCTTGCGCGCGCTCAAGTGCTTGGCGCCCGCGCTCCTCGCGTGGATTTTGTGCATGCGCTTCGATCACAGCGAAACCTACAAGAAATACGAGGGATATGGCGGCGGTAGCCTTGGTGCGGTGACGCATTGACGCATTTTACACCTGCATGACACAAATGCAAGCCGGAATTGCTTGTGCTCTAGATGTGTGTTGATGGCTCAAAATAAATTGAAGGGCGCATCCCCGCTCGTCACCTTCACCGTCCGGATTCAATAACAAGCGTAACGCGGACCTGTTTTGCAGGTCCGCGGCTTGTCTTGGATCGGAGCCTAAAAGCCGGGGAGGGGTAGCGCGGAGTAATCCCGCGCGGAGCGGGATTACTCCGCCGCTCTTCGTTGTGCAGATTAATTATCGCGTGGACACTTTTCGGATTCCGAACCGCGGAGTAGTCCGTCAACCGACGGACAACTCCGCGTTAGCATCTGGGGGGCAGCGGCGGGAGCGGAAGGCGATTCAAGATAGCAGATTCAAGATTCAAGATGGGGAACTGTCCCAGAAAAAAACCTTAACGCTGGGGGTCAGCGGCGGGGGCGGGCATTGACAATCGATGATTGACGATTGCTGATTGAGGACAAGAAAGGGGCTCGGGACTAGGGCTAGACGATTGCCGATTGAGGATTTCAGATTGACGAGCGGGAACTTCGGGCGCAATCAACGCAACAGAGCTTGGAAACCAGCCTGGGTGAAGTGCTGATCGTGGGTCAGGGCGGCTTCGATTCCCTCCGCTTCCATGATCAAGAAGGTGGCGCAGTCGGTAAGACTCCAGTCCTTGTCAATCCTCTCCTCGTATCGGCTCAATGCCCGTTCAAACTGATCGCTCGTCTGGGGTATCACCGTCACGTTGGGGCTGCTTCGCAGAGTCTTGACGGCTTTCGAAGCCGCGGGGCGGAGGCGAGGTCCACGGTCGCTAAACCCGTTCAAAAATTCCACCAAGACCATCTCGCTGGTGACCATCTGATCGTCAGAATAACTCTGAGCAGCGGCGACAGCTTTCGCGTGAAGTTCGTCGCGCGGATTGAAAAGGGCGATCCAGTAGCTGGTGTCCGCGAAGATGCTCTTCATGAAGTTACTTTTGAGGTTCCGTAGAGGTAATGATCTAGGTTCTTCGCGAGATCCTTCGGGACGCGCTCCCATTCTTCGTCCGGGACGTCCTGGGCGATGGCGGCGAAGGTTTTGTCAAGGGAGGGCGCGGGCGCGGCAGGGCGCAGCACCGCGACCGGACGGTCATCGTGCTCGATGACAACTTCGTCGCCAGCGCGTACATGATCCAGTAACGCGGCAAAATCACTTGCCGCTTCCGCGGCCGAGATGTGGATCACACGGTTTCCCATACCCTGATTATACACTGACTGGCCACAGAAGATAGATACAAGCGCGGACCTGCTTGCCGAGGTCTGCGGCTTTTCAGGTTTTCAGCAGTGCCCCGATGCAACGGGACGGCTTGTCTTGGTTGGGAGGCTAAAAGCCGGGGAGGCACAGAAAAAAAGCTTAACGCCGGGGGTCAGCGGCGGGGGCGGAAGGCGATTGGAGATAGCAGATTCAAGATTCAAGATGAGGAAGCGGAAGGCGATTGGAAATAGCAAACTCAAGATTCAAGATGGGGAACTGTCCCAGAAAAAAAGCTTGATGCTGGTGCTCAGCGGCGAGGGCTGGCCGCCCGTCCACTCGACGACCTTGCCGGGCGGCGGGTGGTCTCGGAGATTCGCAGCAGAGATCGGAGTGCTTCGTTCACTGCCGCCGAGTTGCGGAACACTTTCGCCACGTCGGGCTCCAGGACCGCAACGTTCGCGCCTTTTCGTGGGGTTGTGAAGAAAAGATTCACCACAGAGCACACTGAGACCACAGAGAACGGCACTTCTAATCGCGCAGGTGGAGATTACCCTTCTTTGTTTGTTGACCCACAATTTTTTCACCGCCTGCTCTCTGTGACCTCTGTGGCCTCTGTGGTGAAATCCTCTTTAGGTTGCGGATCGGCATGGACTTCCGCTTGTGGCTGAGGGGGCGGAGGCAGGCTAGTTTTCCGATTTCTCCGCGGGAATTTCCTGTAATTCGGTGGGTTGCTGGCAGCAGACGCAGATGCCGGGCTCTAAGGCCACAATGTTGCACGTGGCGCAGTAATAGCGCACTCGGTAAAGTTTGCCATTGTGGACGGTGTAGAGCCAGTGAACCTCGAAGGCGCCATCCGGTTTCGCGATTCCTTCCAGGCGCACCTCGCGGCCGTCCAGGCGCTTGTCCTGCATGGTGTGGAGAAGGTGGGGAGTATCGGCGGAAAGCGCTTGCTCCCGGCCATTGATCTTCAGCAGGGGACAGTCGCTTCGGGTGGTCAGCAGTTGGCCTTCAAGCACGGACAATGGCTTGGCTTGGGCGGCCCACAGACTCGAGGCGAGAAGGGAAGCGAGCGCCATGGCGAGAGCCCAGGCCGCACGCCGCGAAAGGGCCCTTTCGCCCCGGCTTCGTCGCCGCGGATTTGTCGTTGCTGATTTCACAAGAAAACACTCCCGTTCGATCCTAGACCTAATGCTGTTCACCTGGCGCACGTTTTGATACGCCCTTGCGCGAAGCGCTTTGGACTGCGGTAGCAGCAGCTACCGCCTTTCCTCCACCGTCCGTCGCGCCTTTGCCGTATGACCCAACGGTGGAAGGCGGTAGCTGCTGCTACCGCAGTCCAAGGCGGGCTTCGCCCGCAATCAGAAGCACTATTGCGTGGCCACGACGAAGCGAACAGTTTTGATCCTAGCCCCCTCACCATCGAGCTGAATCCAAAATCGCAAATCGTCAATCGCAAATCCCTTGCCGCGCCGGCCGAATCCAAAATCTAGAATCCAAAATCAACAATCGCAAATCACAAATCACAAATGGCCTTACCCTTGCCAATGTCCTACAACCGTAAACCCCAGGGGCAGGTCGCCGCTTTTCCCGTGTCCCTTGATTTGCAGATTCCAGTTGCCCGAGTCATCCTTGGCGACGGAGGGAAACATGCCGCCGCTGGCCGCCGCTCCCACCAGGAACCCGGGATGGGGCGTGCCGGAAGCTTGCCGGCTCAGCTTTACCACGTCATCGAACGACAAGGTCTTGTCCGGATCCTGGTCAGCGGAGACGGGCGCCAGAACGAAAGCGTCGCGAGAAGGGTTCACGCCCATATGGTTTCCGTCCTGGGGGATGAGCTCGTAGCGCAGGGTGTAGAAGCCGGCTTTGATGGTCTGACTGCGAAAATCGGCGGTGGGGTTGGGAAAGTGCAGCACGCCCAGGAAAGCTCCCTCGGGCAACACCCCAAACATAACGTCCGATGAGGTGTTGGGGCTCGCGGCGGCGGGAAGATCCTTGCGCAACCATACTTCGCAAAGCGTCGCGCCCTGATCGCTCGTGACGCGCGCTCCCTGCCCGTCGAGAGTGCCTTGGATGGCAGGGGGGATACTTGCCGCAGGCGCAGCGCCAATGGCTTCAGCTTTGTAACTACCCTGGCCGAAGACGCTCACGACCGCACAGAATTGAATCGCCAGGAGCAGACCGAGTACGCGGTGCAGTTTCATTGACAAAGCCTCCCTACCCATTATTATGCAGAGCGACAAAAATTGTAGCGGCGCTCTCTGAGCGCCGGTCGGCGGTCGGAGACCGCCGCTACAGCATCGCTATCATGAATATTAGATGTTATAAACACGAAACGGGAAACATCCTCGCGGAAGTTTCCCGTTATTAATTCGGCAGATGCGGCGGAATTTGCTAGGCTAGAAGCTGCCCACAAAGGCGCTGCGCTTGTCCACGTTCTTCCAAACTTCTCCCAGGCCCGGTCCGGAGAAGGAGCTGTCGAGCGTGAAGGCCGGCATGGAGTGGGCGAGGGCCACGAGGGGCGGGTAATAGACCGATTCGTTCCCGCACAGATGGTCTCCCTGGCAAAGGCTGCGCGTCTCGATTTGCGCGAATCGGCCGGCCACCAGCTTGGCCGCGCCGTGAAGCTCACCATGTTCCACCTTCATTTGGATGGGCGCCGTCTCAACCCGCACCACGTGGTCCAGCAGGCCGCCCGCCATGGATGCGGCAAATGCCGCGAGCGCCGTCCGCTGCTGGCTGCTGGCGCGGGAATCCACAATCAGCACGGACCGCGCCGGATAAGGGTCGTGATAAGGATCGCCCAGCGTGGCATTGGCCTTCACCACCGCCACCACGCTCAGTCCGCTCAGGGAGACGCCTTTCCAGTCGCCTTCCTGAACCTTCCAGGCCAGAATGGCTTCCTGGCCGGTTAATCCCACCTCGGACATCGCGAAACAGGGGCCAGTAAAAACGTCCGAACTGCGGGCTTCGATGTAATCGCCCTTCAGTGCCGCACTTCCAGGAACCGCCCACGCCGAAAGCAAAAATAGACCAATAGCAAGGGATAAAATGAGTTTCCTCATGACCTGAACCTCCACGGAGCAAATCTTGCTCTAAAGCCCCATGGACATTTTATCCCATTCCGCCGGGGGATTCAACCCGGCGCCCTAACTGTGGGTGGGAACATCGTTTATTCTTAGGGTATCCACAATGCGCCGCCAAGAAATCGGCGCCCAAGCCAAAATTCCGCTAAAGAGCTTCGTAGCAGGGCCGGTCCGAGTTGCAAGCCTCCGGCGTGACGACCTGGCCATCCGGCCCGATAACCTTCTGGGTGTGCACGCACCAGCAAATACTGGTGCCGGAGCGGGGAACCGTGGGGTCCGGTTCCGCTTCAATGAACATCCACTTGGAGCGGATCAGGCGGCACTGCACCTGGGGTTGCACATTTTGAGGAGCAGGTTCAGAGATCATCAGGCCTCTCCTTTCGCGGCACGCAGAATGGCGCGTTTCACGGCCACGCGGGCCAGTTGAACTTTGTAAGCGTTCTTGGAAAGCGGCGTCGCCTTGCTCATTGCGGCTTTGCCTGCTTCCCAAGCGGCATCTTCATCCACCGCCTTGCCCTTCAGCGCTTCTTCCGCTTCCGGCGAAGGCCAGGGCACCGGCGCGACATGCCCCAGCACGATGCGGGCGCTTTGCACGCTGCCGCCTTCGAGCTTCAGGACCACGGCAGCAGCGGCGAGTGGCCAATCCAAAGCTTCCTTCTGCCGCACCTCGTAGACCGCCATCTTGGCGTCCCCCGGATTCGGCACCTGGATTTCGGTAACGATTTCGCCCGGATGCAGCGCGTGTTCGCTCTCACTGTCGCTCTTGGGCGTAACAAAGAACTCTTGCACGGAGAGTTCGCGCGCGCCTTGCGGGCCGTGGAGTTTTACTTTCGCGTCCAAAGCGACCAGGATGGGCGCCAGGCTGGATGGGCTCACGAAATAAGCCGGCCCCGAATTTCCCAGGATGGCGTGGTAGCGGTTGTCGCCGTCGGGGACCAGCGGTTTGCCCTTATAAACCGCCAGCAAACCAAACCCGGCGCGATAGTACCAGCAGCGCGGACGCTGGCAGAGGTCGCCCCCCACGGTTCCGGTGCTGCGGACTTGCGGGCTGCGCACGCCCTCCGCCGCCTGAACCAATGCCGGATAGTGCTCCCGGACTTCGGGGCTCTCGATCAAATCTTCCAGGGTCACGGCAGCGCCCAGGCGCAGCCCCGACTGCCCACGGAAGGAAATTCCCTTGAGTTCACTGAGGTGTTGCAAGCTGACCAGACGCTTGGGGCTCGAGACGCCATCCTTCATCAAGCTGATGAGGTCGGTGCCCCCAGCCAGTGCGAGGGCTTCACCCTCCGCACCGGTTAGCAACTTGACGGCTTCCTGGGTTGACTTCGGTCGAGCGTATTCAAAGGCTTCCATTAGGCAACCCCTCCTTTCGCGAGTGCGGCCAGAACTTTGTCAGGAGTCAGCGGGAGCGTCGGTACCCGCACGCCGATGGCGTTGGCCACGGCATTGGAAATGGCGGCGCCGGGGGAAATCACCGGAGGTTCGCCGAGACCAATCGTCCCGCGTTCGTCATAGCCGGGGCCGGTCATCATATGGACCACCAACTCGCCGATGTCGCCGATTCCGGCCAGCTTGTAAAACTCCATATTGTTATTCAGCATGCGCCCCGTG
>JBEKNU010000156.1:0-17050 GCA_049522495.1 Terriglobia bacterium | reverse complement strand
GCCGCTACAGCAGCGCCCTTGTGGAGATCAGCATGTCGTAGCGGCGGCTTTACGCCGCCATGGCGAGGTAAACTCGCCGCTACGTCAGCATCCGCCGACCCTTCGGCAAGCTCAGGGCAGGCTCTCAAGGTTGGCGCTACAATCTTCTACTGCGCCCAGGCGGGCAGGGCAAAGACCAACCGCCATGGAAGCCGGACTCACTGATCACGTTTGGACATTGAAGGAATTGCTGAGTAATATTGGGAAGTAAATCGCAGGCCCTATATCGTGGCATATTTCGATTTCGTCCCAAAAGCACTTCGAAGAGACCGGATGTGCTGCCAAGCCTGTGACTGAATCTGTCTCGATGCTTTGGGAAAACGTCTAAACAGGATTTTGTGGTCAATGAAGTATGTTAATGCCCTATTTTGGCTTCGGACCGTTTTTCCTCTTGGACTGAACGACAGCCCAAATCGCTGCCAAAATAACGCAGATTAACATCAGCATGCTCCACCAGTGTTGTGTCGGATCATGGGAAAGAATGCTCATACCACTGCCTCCCTCTGTCAGCAGCCTTGACGTTTCCACCCTTCAGTCTAGCAAGGGGATCATCCTTCCTTTCTCATCATACTCCCCCTTGACCCTTCCTGTTTGTCCGGATGCAAGCCAGCGGATAGTTGGGCTGCGCGGCGCACTCCCCCGCGGCTCTAAATAGAATAAATACCCACGTGTTTCTTAATATTAAACCGGAATTTCCATTTTGGACTCCAACGCCGCCTCGCCACATACCTCTGACCGGCGCCGAGTGCAACTGCGACTTGCGGTTGTACGTCTCCGCGCTTCCGGGAATCGCCCGGGCGGGCTGTTTTCGCTCCCCGGAGACTGCGAAGCCTCAAAACCGGCCCTCCGTCGAGCCATATCCAACACACTGGCCGGCTGGCGGGCCGCGCACACTCCCCCGGTTCGGTTATCGGCAATTTTACGTAAGAAGATGAGGCTCCAATGGCCGACCCTGAGGGCCGCAAACCTACAAAATAGGCCGGCGCTAGTCTTCGCTCCCCTTCCGGACAATCACCGCGGCGCTGAATCCGTCCATGGGGTGCTGATCGGGGCGGGTGCGAAAATATCCTCGCGAATCGAAAAGGGGGATCAGGCGCGGGTATTCTTGGGCGAGTTTGTGCGATGTAAGGACTCGAAAAGCAGGTTGTTCGCTTAGGACCTTCTCCACCACCCCTTCGTTTTCCTCCGGTTCGAGCGAGCAGGTGGCATAAACCAAGCGGCCGCCGCTTGCCAGGGCTGCGAGCGCATTCCGCAACATCATGGACTGCAGCTCCGCCAAGCGTGTAATGTCCGCCGGGTCAAGGCGCCACTTGATTTCCGGATTGCGCGCCAGCGTCCCCGTGCCCGAACAGGGTGCGTCCAGCAAGATCCGCTCAAACTTCGCCCCGAAGGGCAGCGCGCGCGCGGCGTCCAATCGAACCATCGATAAGCGAACCGCCGCCGGAACCCACTTCGGCAGAAGTTTGGCCAGGGTGCGCAGGCGCTTGGCGCTGCGGTCGCACGCCAGCAGGGTTCCGCTTCCCAGCATTTGGGCCAGTTGCCCCGCCTTCATTCCCGGCGCGGCGCAAAGGTCCAGAACCCGCTGCACCGGCTCGGGAGACACGAGTTCTGCCACCAGTTGCGAGGCCTCCTCCTGAATCACCACGCGCCCCTCCCGGTATGCCCGGGTATTTAGGACCTGGCCGGAGTCCACGGTCAGGCCGTGCGCCTCAGCGTATTCGCAACACGATGTGGCGACCCCCTCCGCCTCCAACTCCTGACGAATGCCTTCCAAGTTCGTTCCAGCGTTGACTACACGCAGCGTGGTGCGGGGTGTCTGAAGGCTGGCAAGAGCCAGTCGCGCCGCTCCCACCTCCCCGGATTCCGTGGTTGTCGCAGTAATCCCCTCCCACCGCTTTACCAGCCAGGCCGGGAAGGCCCGCCGCACGCTCTCCCGACTCTCGGCTGAAAGGCGTTCAAAGTCGCGCCCCAGCACGCGCTCCTTGGGCGGCTCACACTTTCTGAGTACCGCATTCACCATGCCCGCCGCCGAACGCTTGCGTGCCGCCTTGGTCAGCTCGACGGCATCATCCACCACCGCGCGCTTTGGAACCCGTTCCAAAAAGCGAATCTGGTATGCGCCCATGCGGAGAATCGTCCGCACTTCGGCGTCGAGTCCTTTGACGCTCCTCCCCGAAAGCTGCTCGATTTGGAAGTCCAGCTCGCCGCGCCAACGCAAGACCCCCATCACGATTTCGGTCGCCAGCCGCCGGTCGGCGTCCTTAAGGGCAGATACCTCAAGGGCTTGCAGCAGATCCACTGCAAAGTTGCGGCCGGATTCTAATCGGCGCAGAACCTGGTAAGCGACATTTCGACCGGGGGATATAGGCATGGCAGGCTAAAGATTAAAGCATGACTTTAATATTTATAGCTTAAGATACTTAGGAATAATGAGATATTTGTGCACATGGAAGCTCACCTTCCACACCCATCAGTTTGCCCTAGGGCCCCCATCTTTGGGCATTTGCCCTTTATCCACAATGTCTCCCGGCGCAATCCTCACCCCGTTAAGAAAATCTCGAACCGGCATTCGCTTGCGGCCTTCGAATTGTACTTCCTCCAGCTCCAGCGAAGTTCCCTGCCCGCAAATCACGCGGAGTCTGCCACGCTCAGCAACCAGCGTCCCGGGATCTAGAGGCAATGACTCGCCCGCGGTCGGGCGGAAGGCCGCCCAGATGTGCAGGTTCTTGCCGCGAAACCCCGTATAAGCCCCCGGCCACGGGCGCAGGCCGCGAATGCGATTCCAAATCTCCACCGCCGGGAGGTTCCAATCAATGCGTCCGTCTTCTTTCTTCAAAAGGGGTGCGAGCGTCGCCTGCGCGTGATCCTGGGGCTGCGCCTCGAGGTCGCCGCGCTCCAGCCGGCACAAGGTTTCAATCATCAAATCCGCGCCCAACTGGCTAAGCCGCACGCTCAGCGTTTCCGCCGTGTCAGCGTCCTGAATCGCCACTTCCCTCTTCAGCAAAATGTCGCCGGTATCCAACCCTGTATCGATTCGCATGGTGGTGACGCCGGTTACCGCTTCGCCGCGAATCAGCGACCACTGAATCGGCGCTGCCCCGCGATACTTGGGCAGAAGCGAGGCGTGCAGATTGATGCAGCCAAGCCGCGGCAGGTCGATCATCCATTTCGGAAGGATGTGCCCGTAAGCCACCACCACGATGGCGTCGGGCCGATAACGCGAAAGGAATTCCACCGTCGCGGGGTCTTTCAACTTTTCCGGCTGGTAGACCTCCAAGCCCGCGCGCAGAGCCGCTTGCTTCACGGGCGGGGCTTTCAGTTCGTAACCCCGCCCGCTGGGTTCATCCCGGTTGGTGACCACGAGGTTGATCGCAATTTTTTCCGCACTAAGCCTTTCGAGGGTGGGAACAGCGAAATCGGGTGTGCCGCAGAACGCAAGGTTCATAGGTGCGAAGGAATGGTCAAGGCTAAAGGGTAAAGTGTAAAGGGTAAAGGATAAAAGATCGCCGTTTCATTCAAACTTTATCCTTTACCCTTTAACCATTACCACTCTCCCGCTCTCATCATTTTGCGCACTTTGCGCTTGATGGACTCCCGCTTCAGGCGGCCGACGTGTTGGATAAAAAGTTTGCCGTTCAGGTGGTCGGTCTCATGGCAAAAGGCGCGTGCCAGCAAGCCCTCACCGGTCATGGTGAATTCCTGGCCGTGAATATCCTGCGCCCGCACCGTGACGCGCTCCGGGCGGGGCGTCTTGGCGCGAAAATCCGGCAAGCTCAAACACCCTTCCTCCTGCACGAGCTCGCCTTCCCCGGAAACGATCACCGGATTGGCCAGCACCAGCCTGGCCGTGGGGTCTTCGCCCGAGGTGGTGTCAATAACGCACAACCGCAGGGGCAGCCCGATTTGCGGCGCCGCCAAGCCCACGCCATTCGCCGCGTACATGGTTTCAAACATGTCCGCCACGAGCTTTTCCAAATTGCCATCGAACTCGACAATTGGGTTGCCGGGCTTCTCCAGAACTTCACGACCGTATTTGACGATGGGGTAGATCATTTTCGAAGCTCGAAAATCGAAACCGAAGATCGGGAACTCCAGCAACGCGGATGGCGCGGGCTTTAGTCTCCGTGCCAACGCCCCTCGCGAGTATCGAGTTTCAACTTTCGGGTATTGAGCTAAAACCTCCTGAGTTGCTGCATATACCCATCAAAATTCCGCTGCGTCTCTTCCAATGAGTCGCCGCCAAATTTCTCCAAAAGTGCGCGCGCCAGGATGAGCGCCACCATCGCTTCACCCACCACGCCCCCCGCGGGCAGCACACAAATATCCGAGCGTTCGTAAGCGGCCTTTACCGTTTCTTTGCTTTCAAAATCCACCGATTCGAGGGGACGCCGCAGAGTGGAAATGGGTTTCAGATAACCTCGCACCACGAGGTCTTCGCCGTTGGTAATTCCCCCCTCCAGGCCGCCGGCGCGATTGGTTTTGCGCGTAAAGCGCGCCTGGGCGCGGTCGTATCCAATCTCATCGTGCACGCTTGAGCCCATCGCCGTGGCGCTGGCCATGCCGCTGCCGATTTCCACCGCTTTGACGGCTTGAATCGACATGACGGCCTGCGCCAACTGGCCGTCGAGCCGCTCATCCCACTGTGCGCACGACCCCAAACCGGGAGGAAGGCCACGCGCGATCACTTCAAACGTCCCGCCCACGGTATCTCGGTTTTCCGTGGCGCGGTCCACCTCTTCTTTCATGCGCGCCTCGACCGCGGGATCCACGCACGCCAGCATCAAATCTTCACGGTCCCGCAGAGCCATAACGGTCTCAAACGGCACTGGGTCATCCGCCAGCCGCACCTCGCCAAGCGCCACAACGTGGCTGGCCACTTCGATGGCAAAACTCTTCAAAAGAAGCTTGGCCACCGCGCCTGCCGCCACCCGCGCGGCTGTCTCGCGAGCGCTCGCGCGCTCCAGAACATAGCGCGCCTCGCGAAAATTGTACTTCAGGCATCCTGCTAAATCGGCGTGGCCCGGCCGCGGCGGCGAAAGCGGTTTGTACTTGGCCCGTGATTCCGCCCGGTCTTCCACCGCCATCGCCTCTTTCCAGTTTTCCCAATCCCGATTCTCCACCAGGATGGTGATGGGCGAACCGATGGTCTGGCCATGTCTTACCCCGGAAAGGAATTGCGCGGTGTCGGTTTCTATCTTCATGCGCCCGCCCCTCCCGTAGCCGCCCTGCCGGCGCTTCAGCTCGCGATTCACGTAGTCAAAGTCGATCCGCAGGCCAGCGGGCAAGCCCCCGAGGATGGCGACCAAACCTTGACCATGAGACTCCCCGGCGGTTTGGAAACGCAGCATGTCTCTCCCTTGGTCGCCCACAGTGAAGGGCGCTTGATCCTTTGGATTTTAGCGAATTCCGCGCCCACGGTCAAAAATCTGCGCGCCGCGCGTCCTGCCGAATCCCCGGTAACACGCTATCTCTCATTCCGGTCGGAGCAGAATTTGCGCCCATCTTCGGGCCTTCTAGACTATAATTCTGCGTCCCTGGTGATCCTATGCGCTACCTGCTGCTCAGTGACGTCCATTCCAATCTGGAAGCTCTTTACACCTGTCTTGAACTCGCGGCCGGGAAATACGACCAGGCGGTTTGTTTAGGTGACCTCGTGGGCTACGGTCCGAATCCCAACGAGGCGATCGATAAGATTCGCAACCTTTGCAAAATCGTCATCCGCGGCAACCACGATAAGGCCTGTTGTGGAATCGACGACGCCGCGGAATTCAATCCTTACGCGCGCATGGCCACCGAGTGGACTCACCAAGCCCTCACGCCCGAGCATCTTGAGTACCTGCGCAACCTTACCATCGGTCCTGTTGCAATCGACGGAATGATTCTTGTGCACGGGTCACCCGTGGATGAGGATGAATACATTCTGGGGCCCGCGCAAGCGATGCCCCTCCTGCGCGGCCCGGAGGCTCAACTCGTTTGCTTCGGCCACACGCACCTGCAAGGCGGCTTCACGCTGACGCCGGGCGGGCATTTTCAATCCATCCACATTCCTGGCGCGCCGGATGGGTTGACCCTGACCGTCCCCCTCGAAGACTCCACACGCTATCTGATCAATCCCGGCTCCGTGGGCCAACCGCGTGACCGCGACTGGCGAGCCGGATTTGCCGTGGTCGACTTGGAGCGGAGAGAAGTGGAGTATTACCGCACCCCTTACAACGTGGCTCAAACCCAAGCCAAGATGGAAAAAGCTGGGCTGCCTTTGCCCCTCTACCGTCGCCTGGAATTGGGGAGGTAAAGTCAGGAGTCAGAATTCTATTCCCGCCTACTGGCTCCTGACTTCTAACTCCTGACTTCTTGTCAAAACTCCACGTAGACGGCTATTGCCCTAGGGGGGGCTTGGTTCCAATCCGCCGGCATGTGGTCAAAGGTCACGCGGAAGGCGTAGGTTTCACCCGGCTGCAAGGGTGTGGTGCGATCCGCCAGCGGGTGAGCGGTTTCTCGCAGCACCACCTGGTTGAGAGTGTCCACGAAATTCAATTCCACATCGAGACGGTGAACCCCTTTCGCACCCTTGTTCGTGACGCTGCCATCCAGGTACGTCACCGTGTCACCGAGGAAGTTGACGGCGGCGCTCATGCGCAAATCGGCGAAGACCAGCGAGTCCAGATAAGCCTTCTGCTCAGCGCTCAGAGCCGGCCGCCCCGCTCCGCCGGAAGCCGGACGAGATACCGCGTGATGTTGCTCGAGAACCAGGACGGCCACCAGCCCCGCCAGAACCACAGAAACAATTAGAATAATGATGAGAGTGGAGATACCGCGATCGTTTCGAGCCATGGTTTTCAATCAGGTTCCAGCCACCGTCAGGCCGGAAATCAGCAAGGTGGGCGCCGCGATGGCGCTGCGAAATTCCAGGTCCGAGCCCACCATCTCGACGTGGTTCAGCATCTCCGCCAGATTTCCCGCGATGGTAACCTCTTCGACTGGAAAAGTGAGCTCTCCGTTTTCAATCCACATCCCCGCCGCCCCGCGGGAATAATCCCCTGTCACAATATTCACGCCGAAACCAATCAGGTCGGTCACATAGAAGCCCGCTTTCACGGAGTTGCGAATTTCCTCGACGCTATGCGGCCCGGGCGCCAGATAAAAGTTCTTTGGCCCCACGTGGGGCGGTCCGGAGACACCCCGCGAGGCGTTCCCGGTGGTCCGCATGTTGAGCTTGCGCGCCGTGTAGCAATTTAGCAGGTAGTTGCTGAGCACGCCCTTTTCAATGACCGGCGTCACCGAAGAAGCAATCCCCTCCCCGTCGAAGGGGCGCGTGCCGAACCCGCCCGGACGCAGGCCGTCATCGAGGATGGTCACGCGCTCGTTAGCAACCTTCTGGTTCAGCTTGCCGGTCAGAAACGAGGCGCTGCGATAGATGGCGTCGCCGCGCACCGCCTCGAAAATGTGGCCGACCAGCGAAGGCGCGGTTTCCGAGTCGAAAATCACCGGCACATGGCAAGTCGAAATCTTGCGACCCCCGAGCTTGCGCAAGGTGCGCTCGGCGGCCTTGCGTCCCACCGCCTCGGGGCTTTCCAGCGCGCTCCGGCGGCGCGATACCGAATACCAGTAGTCGCGCTGCATGCCGCCATCCTCCGCCACCGGAGCCACGGAGCCCGCGCAGTACGATGACCGGTAACTGCCCACGAAACCCAGCGAGTTCGCATAGGCCCGACGCCCCACACTTGCTTCAAACCATGCCCCCTCGGAATTCTTGATGCGGGGGTCGGCGCTCAGCGCCGCTTGCTCCGCGCGCCGGGCGTAGTCAATGCGCTCTTCCGTGGAAATCTCTCCCACATCCTCGGAATAAATTTCCAAATCGCCCTGGTAACAGCCCAGCAGCGCCGCGTCCGGCAGGCCGCTGGCAGGATCTTCCGAAGTGACCCGCGCCATCGCCAGCGTGCGCTCCACCAGCAGCTTCAAAGAGGGTGCGGAAAAATCGCTGGAAAAGGACGAGGCGCTGCGCACGCCCCGGAAGATACGCAACCCAAGAGCCTTGGAGGCAGCCTCCTTCAGCTTCTCGATCTGCCCGAGCCGTAGCGCTGTGGAAAATTCATCCGCCTCGTGGACGGTCACATCCGCCGCCGAGGCGCCCGCACTCATGGCGCGGTTCACCAGTTCTACGGCGATTTGTTCCAGTTGTTGTTCCATAAGCAGGAGATAGAAGCTAGAAGTTAGGAGTCAGAATACAGCACACACCGTATACCGCATGCCGCTTCTTTTCTTCTCACTTCTAGCTTCTAACTTCTCGATTCTCTAAACAAACGACTGCCCGCCGCGCGGGGCCGTGCCGCCCACGGTCAGGCTGCTGACTTTGATGGTGGGGATGCCCACACCTACTGGCACGCTTTGTCCATCTTTACCGCAGGTGCCGATTCCCGGGTCGAGCTTCAAATCGTTGCCCACGGCGGTGACGCGGGTCAGCACCGTCGGGCCGTCGCCGATCAGCGTGGCGCCCTTCACCGGCGCCGTCACCCGGCCATCCTCGATCAGGTAAGCTTCCGACGCCGAAAACACAAACTTGCCGTTGGTGATGTCCACTTGCCCGCCGCCGAAATTGGCCGCGTACAGCCCACGCCGCACGGAGCGAATGATATCCTCAGGAGCGTCTGTGCCCGCCAGCATGTAAGTGTTGGTCATGCGCGGCATGGGAATGTGCTCATAACTTTCCCGCCGCCCGTTGCCCGTCCGCGTCGTTTTGAGAATGTCGGAGCTCAGCTTGTCCTGCAAATAAGCGCGCAGGATTCCGTTTTCGATCAGCACGGTTTTTTGCGTGGGCTCGCCTTCGTCATCCACATTCAGCGAACCGCGCCGGGCCGGAATGGTGCCGTCATCCACCACCGTGCAGATGTCGGAGGCCACGCGCTGCCCCATGCGGCCGCTGAAAGCCGAAATGCCCTTGCGGTTGAAATCCGCTTCCAAGCCATGGCCGATGGCTTCGTGCAGCAGAATGCCCGGCCATCCCGGTCCCAGGACCACTTCCATCTCGCCCGCCGGGGCCTCGCGCGCCTCGAGTTGCACAATCGCCTGCCGGGCCGCTTCTTTGGCGAAATGTTCGGGGTCCCGTTCACCGGAGAAAAACTCCAGCCCCACGCGCCCACCGCCGCCACTGGAACCGGATTGGAGCTTGCTGCCGTCCTGGGCGATGGTGAAAACATTAAGTCGCACGAGCGGCTGGAAATCCGTAACCACGCGCCCGTCCGAGCCGGCAATCAGCACGTGGCGAATCTGGTCCCCGTATGTCGCGCGCACCTGCTTGATGCGCGGGTCGTAAGCGCGCGCGGCCACATCCGCCCGCACCACCATCCCCAGCTTGTCGGACAAATCGCGATCCGTGGAGGGCAACGCCACTGGGTAGAAATCGTGATGGGCGTCGAGCGCGCTCAAGCCCACCGTCGAGACGCGCGCCGGGCCGCTGGCAATTCGCCCCGCAATCTTCGCGGCCTTCATGATTTTTTCCGGGGCCAGGTCGTCCGTGTAGGCGTAACCGGTCTGTTCCCCAGCCACCACGCGGATGCCGCAACCCATGGAGATGCCCTCGGTCGCGGTCTTCACCAGCGACTCGTCCACGAGCAGGGATGAGGAAGTGGTGTGCTCGAAGTAGAGGTCCGCGTACTCGCCGCCCTCGGAAAGCGCCGCCCCCAGATACTGCGAGAGATTCGCCTCCGTCAGCCCGAAGCGCTCGAAGAAAAACCGATCAGAATTGCCCATCTTGGGAAGCCCACCTTGTCAATGGCGCGTCAGATACACAAGCGGTCGCGACCAACACCCTGAATTCCAACGTAACACACGCACCCCGATGTGTCAATTTTGCTGAAATCGGGGTCATCGGTTCATCGGGCCATCGGTTCATCGGCTGATTTGCAATTGGTGATTGGCAAATGGTGATTTGGGATTCTCGATTTTCGAATTTCGACATTGGCCCGCTGCCTGCGGATGCTAATATCACCATGGTAAAATGACTTTGGTAAGGAGGCGGGAATGAAGAGCATGGCAGCCGGTTCGTTCAAGGCAAAATGCCTTGCGGTCATGGACGAGGTTCAGGCCAAGCGCGAGACCGTCGTGATCACCAAACACGGCAAGCCGGTGGCGAAGCTTGTCCCCGCCGGCTATGATACAGCCGACATCTACCACTTCCTGTATGGCAAGGGTGCGGTTATAGGCGACGTTATTTCGCCCGCTCTGGAAGACTGGGGGAACCTTTGGCTGTCGCCGTGGCGGGCGCGGCATTCATCACGTACCGGTCAAACCAGGTCAGCATCTCCCACAGCACATGCTCAATGGACTCGCGCGCCGCATAGCCATGCGCTTCCTCCGGCAGGGTCACGTAGCGCACCGAGCCGCCGTTCCCCTTGATGGCGCGATACATGCGGTCCGACTGGATGGGAAAGGTGCCGGAGTTGTTGTCCGCCTCGCCGTGAATTAAAAGGATCGGCGCCTTGATCTTGTCCGCGTACATGAAGGGTGACATCCTGAGATAGACGTCGGGAGCCTCCCAGAGCGTGCGCCGCTCGCTCTGAAAGGTGAAAGGCGTCAGTGTGCGGTTGTAAGCGCCGCTGCGCGCGATGCCGGCCCGGAACAGATCGGAATGGGCCAACAGATTGGCAGTCATAAAGGCGCCGTAACTGTGCCCGCCCACGCCCACGCGGTTCGGGTCAATCACCTCCATGTCTGCCGCCTTATCGATAGCCGCTTTGGCGTCCGCCACAATCTGCTCGATGTAGGTGTTGTTCACCGTCTCCGGATCGCCCACCACCGGCATGGCCGCGTTCTCCAAAATCACGTAACCATCGAGCAGGAAAAAGAGCTGGGAAGCCCCACGAATTTCCGTAAAGGTGTTGGGCGAGCCCGTCACCTGGGAGGCCAGGTCGGCGCTGGTGAATTCGTAGGGATACGCCCACATCACCGCCGGCCGGCGTTCCCCGGTCTTATAATCGGGAGGCAGATAGAGCGTCATCGAAAGGCCAACGCCGTCGGGGCGCTGGTATTTCACCAACTCCTTCTTGATGCCCGCGAGTTGCGGCACGCGATTGGGAAAATGCGTGAAAGCAGTGGGCTCCCCCGCTGCGGTTCGGATGAAGTAGTTGGGTGGGTCCGTGGGCGTCTCATGCCGCATGAGGAACTTCGATCCGTCCGGGGCCAGCAAGGCGGCAAAACTTTCGAGGCTCTTCTCGTCCGAGTGGAACAGCCTCGTGGATTGCAGTGTGGTCACATTAAAGCGGTCGAGGAACGGCCGATTGCCCTCGGGGGAAGCGCCCACGCCCTCGAGAAAAATGTCGTCGCCGTCTTCAACCATAGCCGAACGCCCGTTGGGCAGCAGCCGCATCACTGGCCGACCGGGGTTCTTGTAACGCTCTTCGACACTCAGGTCCCACACCCGCCGCATGGATGGGACAGACTGCCTGGGGTCGAAGAAATAGCCGCGACGGCGTTGCCGGTTGCGCACGTAGTCCGACACCAGGGCCAGGTCGCCGCGTTCGCCCCACTCGATCCCCACAAAGCGCTCTTCCGTTTTGAACCATTCCGAGGGCTGGTCGCCCGCTTTGAGCGCGGCCACCTCCATCCGCATCACGCGATCGCGAGGCGTAACCTTCTTGCGCGGGTTTCCCTCGTCGAGCGCTTCCACCCATACGAGCGCAGCGGGGGCCGTAGCCTGCCAGGAAACGTCGCGCGTACCCACGGGCACGCCGCCCAGCGGGGTGGTTTCGTGAAGCGGCAAGCTGGCCACCTTGTACACCAGGCGCCCGCTGCGATTCCACACCTCGATCTCGCAAGGAAAATCCTCAAACGGGACCAAGTAGGAGTAAGGATGGCGCACGCGCTGCACCAGGATGTGCTGGCCGTCCGGGGCGGGCTCGATATTTCGGAAGATGGCAGGCTGGCCCAGCGGAATCGGCTGCTCGGCGCCCGTGCTGGACTTCGATCCCATCTGCGGAGCCGGCAGGCGCACCAATTCCAATTGCGCGGTCGCATAATAGTCGAAAAGCTTCTCGTCAAAAACGTTCTGGAGCAGGTCTTCGAAGGTGGGCTGAGGCGCGGCTTTGCCGAAACTCTCCTCGATGTGCGGGCCGGTGGGGACGGGATTGGCCTGAGGCGGCGCGCCCCGTCCGGCCGGGACCGTCAGGCAGAGGAGCGAGGAGCTGTCCGGCATCCATTTGCAGGGTGCACCCAGGGCGGCGTTCAAGCGCACGTCAGGGATGACCTGAGCTGACCCGGTTTGCGCGCTGCCCACCCACAACTCGACGCGCGTTCGACTGAGGTTCGTGAAGGCGAAGCGCCGGCCGTCCGGAGACCAGATCGGAGCGCTCAAATGAGCATCCGGCGGCAGGGTCACGCGCATCTCGCGGCCGTCGGCGATGCGCTTCAGCAGGTATCCATCGAATCGCACGGCGCCGTGCGGACCGTTGTTGGCGGGGTTGATGCGCACGCCGGCCAGCCGCAGCATGGGCTGTGCCAGGTCAGCAATCGGAGGGTACAACATGGGGGTGTAAAGCAGCGCCACATCGCGCGCCGGGCTCAAGCTCAAAAGCGGCGTCACGGGAGCATTCAGCACATCCAGGATGGCCTGGGGTGGTTTCTCGTAAATGGCGGGAGTCGTCTGCGCCCTCGCCGCCGGCGCTCCCCAAGCCGTCGCCGCAAGCCAGAATATGAATAGAACGATGCCTCTTCCGAACTGCGCTCTCATCTGCATAAACCCTCCCAGGCCGGCTCCTGCCGGCGATAGGCGACTATACACCCCGGTGAAAGCCTTGCGGAGCTTGGCCGCGGCGGCGCCGGTTCCACAACCAGCGCCAACGCCTGGTGCAATGCCTTACTGTTTCACCAGCTCGACACGGCGGTTTTTGGCACGGCCGTCCTCGCGGTCATTCGACGCCACGGGAGCGTAGGGCCCACTTCCGTAAGCGCGCAGCCTGCCGGCGGGAACCGCGTACTTCGTCGTGAGCGCGGCAAGCACCGAGTCGGCGCGCCGGCGCGAAAGGTCCATATTCATATCGAGCGTGCCCTGGTTGTCGGTGTGCCCGACGACATAGAGTTTCAACATGCGGTCGCCTTGCAACAGGTTGGCGATCTCTCGCAGCGTGGCATCGGACTCCGGTTTGATATCAGCCTTGCCGGTGTCGAAGTAGATTCCATAAACCGAAGCGTGGCCGGTCCGGTTGATGTCGTTGGCTAGCGACGCGGCGTCCACCGTGATGAGACCCGACTCCATAGGCTTCATTTCAATGACATAGAGCTCGACATTGGATCGGGATTCCCCGCCCTGGTCGTCAACCAGCAAGCTCACATAAACGTCGCCCTCCGGCCGCGCGAGCTTCGCCGAAATGTAATGAATCCCGTGGTCGGGTCCCCAGTAGTCGTCGTAATCGCCCGTACCGTATACCCTTGCACTCGCGTTCCCCGACCCATAGCACTCCTGCGGGCCGCAAGTGAAGAGCGTCTCGAACCCCCCCTTCTTGAGCCCGCCTAGATAGTTGCGAAAGACCTCCAGCACCGAGCGTCCCGCAGGCGCCAGGTAAACGATGCGGGTGAACTTCCCTTCCAGATGCTGGCTCCTGGTAAATTTATCGTCAGCCAGCTTGCCGAGCGGCAGGGTGAATTCATCGAACTCTTTGGTGAGATAGTGCGTAATCACCGAGCCGGGATATCGCGAAATCAAGGGATGGTCCTTGCTGCCCTCCGCGTCCTGGTCCTGCGCCGACGCGAAGGAAGCGGATAGGCCTAGCATTAGAGAAGCTACGAATACGGTGCGAATGAAAGTCCTCATGGGGTCCTCCTAAAATGGATGATTGAGTTCGTCGTTAAGACCTTTACGACGGCGTCGGCGCCCCTCCCACACGAACCCTCTCCGCCGGGCGTCGATACGCTCCTCGGCGGTGAAGGAATCCAGCGGGCGTCCGGCGTGGAGCACAACCCATCTTGCTCCTTCAGCCGGCTGCAGCGCACGAGGCGAGCCATGGTCAGTGCAGTGCTGGCGGCAGGATTTTCTCATACCCGATGCCCCAGCGACAACTGCACGCCGCCAATAAGGCAGTGGCGAGTGATGAGTGACGAGTGACGAGCAAGATTTCGCATATCGGATTGTCTCAATCCAAAGTCGCAAATCACGAACCCAAAACCCAGAATCTAAGATCCAAAATGATAAGATTCATGCTGCCCATGAGCGCTCCTGCGGAAAAAACCGACTGGCGCCTGATGCGCCAAATGTTCGGGACCATTGCCCCTCGCTACGACTTCATCACGCACGTATTCTCCTACGGCATGGACCGGCGCTGGAAGCTGCTCGGCGTGCGGAAAGCTTCATTGCCGGACGGGGCGATGGTCCTGGACCTGGCGTGCGGCACGGGTGACTTTTCCCAAATCGTCCTCGAATCGCTGCCCGGCGCGAGAGTGGTGGCTGTTGACCTTACCGAACAGATGCTGCGCGTGGCGCGCCAGCGCGGCGGAGTAAGGGTGGTCTGCGGCAACGCTTTGACGCTGCCCTTCCCAGATGGATTGTTCGATTGTGTATTTGTGGGCTACGGCCTGCGCAACTTCCCCGATTTAGCTGCGGCGCTCGCTGAAATTCATCGTGTCACACGAACCGGCGGCCAGATGGTGAGTCTGGATTTCTTCCTGCCCCGCAACCAGCTCTGGCGCGTGCTCTACCTCGGATATTTGTACGCGCAGGGCGCTTTCTGGGGTCTGCTGCTGCACGGGCGCCCCCGCCTGTACACATACATTCCTGAATCTTTGCGGAGTTTCATTTCCATCGAGGATTTCTCTTCGTTATTGCGGCGGATGGGTTTCGCGCGGGTCGACGCCCATGCTTACATCTTTGGCGGTATCGGACTGCATTGGGGAGTCAAGCGATAGCGCCTGCCGTTTGCCACTATCTGTCCCACCCTGACCGCGTGCGTGCCTCCTGCCCGATGCCCCAGCAGCACCCGCACGCCATCAATCGGGATGGGGCGGGAGGGCGATCTCAAATTCAAAATGGCATATTCAAGATGGGTTAGCCGACAGCTAACAGTTAGCCCCGTTTCCCGGACCCAAAGCCCTGTACCCCGAACCCCGCCCCTTCAGGGCGCCGTCCGCAACTCCTCGCGGATCACACGCCGCACCGTTTCCTCGATCGTGGGCTTCTGCCCACCCTCGATATAAGCGCGCAGCGCGTTGTTGATCAAGGTTTGGTAGTTGCCGCCCCCAGCGCGCTCCACCGCGTCCCGGAAATATTCCAGAATGTCGACGTCCAAGCGGATGGTAATACGCTCCTTGCCGGGCGGCACAGGCAGTACCGATCCACGCTTTCCTTTACTGAAATCGTAGGTTTTCATCCTTGTGCCTCATACTCCTTTAGTTCGCGAGGTTCCGCAGGCCGCGCGGAAATGATCCGAATGTCCTCGCCGCGATAGGTGTAAACCACTACCAGCACACGTCCCTGAGCATCTGCGCCCAGCGTTACCCAACGCGCCTCGGTGGGCGCGGGCTCATTATCGGCAACGGTGATGGCATACGGATCGTCGAGAACTAAAACTGCATCCGCAAAACGCACGCCGTGCTTCGCGACATTTTGCCTTGCCTTCGTGCGGTCCCAGACGATCTGCATGTGTACAGCATACACTTGTATGCACGGCAAGTCAAAGGGGATGGGCTTTTATCACGCCCCATACCCCAGCGGCAGCCGCACGTCGTCAATCTGAGTGGGGCATGCAGCTGATGTTAGATTTGAAATGGGAGATTCAAAACGGAGCAGGGCAGGATGCAGAGATTTATGAGCGCAACTCGAAGATCGAGACTCGCAAATCACCAATCACAAATCGCCAATCGACAATCATAAATCGTCAATCGACAATTTCCCTCCCCCTGACACCTGCCACCTTGTTGCGCTAGACCATCGAGGGGAGCGGTTGGAGGAACTCGATACCTACTTCACCTGCCAAGTTCGAGGCTGGTTCACCCACCCACACCACGCGGCCGGCAATGGCGCCTTCGGGGGATTCCCAAGGAAGCAATCGAACCAACTGTCCTTGGGAAAGTGATGCAGCGCCCTCCACCCGACACCCATGTTGGGAGACTTCGACCGTAAACCCCTCCTCCCGTATCTCCCCTTGCTCGCTGTCGGCCAAGAGCACCAGGGCAAGCCGGAGGGGATGGCGTTCGGACCTGCGCTGCGTAGTATTGGAAACCTTGTCCACTCCCATTAACTTACCGCAGAAATGAAGGTATTTCAAGCCCTCGCGTGCCGCGCAGGCAAAGATCACCACAGAGGGCACAGAGACCACAGAGAAGAGTATCTTTGCTTCCGCGGGTAGAGGTTACGGTTCCTTAGTTTGTTGCCCCACGGTTTTTATATGCGCTTTTTCTCCGTGACCTCTGTGGTGAAATCCTCCATAGGTTGCGGCACCGCCGCTATGCTTGCCTTTGACTTTCAACTTTCGACTTTCAACCTTGGTCTCTTCCCCCAGCGACATTTTGTAGCCTCTAACCCTGGCAGCTTTTTCTTGACAACCGGAGCGTAGATGGATATACTATAGGGGTGTTACTGTGGTGTGCCGGGAGCGGATTGGCGTTGGACGATTGGACAAAATCGGATATCGAGATTTTGGAAATTACCGCGCCTCTCCACGATGTACCGGAAACGAAAGAGGTTAGCGTTTAGCGTCAAAATGTCTAAATCCTTTATCTCATTCAAATACATAGCGTTAGCTTTAGAGTCGGGAGTTTGTGCGAAGGAGAGGGGCACGGCTTTCCACGATGTATCTGAAAATAAAGATGTTAACGACAAATGGCGAGAATTGTGCGAGAACTCAAGTCGCTGAAATTAAGATAGTTAGCCTGCCTTCGGCTACCAAGGTCATCGCAAAAAGGGGAATAAAAAAGGTTCCTCAGCAGAATCTGTGGGTAGACTGTGGTTCAGGTAGAGCTCCAAGAGTATGGTAGAGAGCGACTTCAGCGGCGCGGAAGGTACGAAAGCCATAGGCTTTTCGCAGCGTCA
>JBEKNU010000155.1:0-17068 GCA_049522495.1 Terriglobia bacterium | reverse complement strand
GCGGGATCGAATCCTGCTCGGGGTTGCCGAAATCAACGCCGCACCCGTGGTTCATCGCTGGAAGAAGTTGGACGCTTTAATGATGTGATGTGAACATGTTTAAGTGAAACGACATACTAGTTCTCACGGAAGCTGGATTTCAGCAAGATGATGGTGTAATGCGTCCTTAGGGTTCGCTTCAGCGGTCAGGACGCCCCGTTAGGCGGTCGTAGACAGTCCGGGCGTTTGTAGTGCCCAGCGCTTCGTTGTAAAGGTCCTTCATCCCCAAAAGGTAACGCACTTCCTCATCGAAGCGGTGTAGGATTTCCAGATCGACTTTGCGGATGGGGAAGCGCTTGCCGTCAGATTTTGACAGCCAGAACTTTTGGTAACCTCTGTCTTCGAGCTCGCAATTGATTCCATACTTGAGGAAAAAGGGTGGGCCGGAGTAAATCCAACTTCCTCCCTGGGATTCCAGATAGGCCACGCAACCCGACTTCTTCAGCTCGATCCTGGGCGTTTGAGAGCCGGTCACCAGGAAGCCCGCCTGCTCAAACTGTTTTTGGATGTTTTGCGCGGCTGCGGTTTCAGTTGCCATAAGTGATTCCTATCTGCTTTCTGAGTTGAATGGTTGATCAAATTGCGCGGGCCGGACCTTCACCATCGTCCCTAGGCCGCCCGTTGACACATTCCGGAACCTGCCCCTAGAATGAGAAGTCTATTGTAGTGATGGCAATAAACGCAAGGGCGGCGACCATTCAAAATTCCAAAATACTTCGCGGGGCGGCAAACCTCCTGGACCTGATTGGCAACACCTCACTTGTACGTCTGGTGCGAATTCGTCCATCATCGCCGGATGTCGAGATTTACGCCAAGGCGGAATGGGAGAACCCCGGTGGCTCGGTAAAGGACCGTCCGGCGATGAATATTATCCGCGAGGCAGAAGCCGCCGGCCTGATGTCGCGGGAGAGAATCCTGATCGATTCAACCTCCGGCAATACCGGCATTGCCTATGCGATGATCTGCGCCGCCAGGAACTACCGCGTGAAGCTTTGCATGCCCTCCAACGTGAGCACGGAGCGCAAGCGCATACTGAAGGCCTACGGCGCGGAGATTGTCTACACCGATCCGATGGAAGGCTCCGACGGCGCCATCCGCCGCGTGCGCGGCCTGGCTCTGGAAGAGCCCGAGCTTTATTTCTACGCGAACCAATACGATAACCCCGCCAACTGGCGCGGCCATTATTTGACCACCGCTCCCGAGATTTTCGAGCAGACAGAAGGCCGCGTGACGCACTACGTCGCCGGGCTCGGCACCAGCGGCACATTCATCGGCACGGCGCGGCGGCTGAAGGAGTTGAACCCGAGCACCCGTTGCCTGTCGTTCCAGCCCGACTCACCCTTCCACGGATTGGAGGGCATGAAGCATATGCCAACAGCCATCAAGCCGGGGATTTACGAGCCGAGCGTTGCCGACGAAAACCTGGAAATCTCGACGGAAGACGCTCACGTCATGACCCTGCGACTGGCGCGCGAGGAAGGCCTGCTGGTCGGCGTATCCGCCGGCGCCGCCATGGTGGCCGCACTCGAGGTGGCGAATCGATTGACCAGTGGCGTGGTGGTGACGATTTTCCCCGACGGCGGCGACAAGTATTTGAGCGAGCGATTCTGGGATGAGGGGAAGTAAGGAATCGGATCATTGAGCCACCGGACCATGGGCGCATCGGATTATCGGGCGATTGAACTAGACTTTGATCGCTCAATCTCCAAATCCTCCATCCACCCAATCGCCAATATTTTCTTATGGGACTCAAACTGAACAATAATCTTATCGATTCCATTCGCCAGCACAGCGCGCGCGACTACCCCAGCGAGTGCTGCGGCGTGTTACTGGGGAAAGCCGATGGCGACGCGAAGTTGGTGACGGAAGTTGTGCCGCTCACCAATTTGCGGCACGATCCCGGCCGCGCGCAGGAGCTTTTGCCCCTGGACGACCCGGGTATCGAAACGGACAAGAACCGCTTCCTGATTGATCCGCTCGACCAATTGCGTGTGGAGAAGGGTGCACGCGCGCGCGGGCTTGAGGTGCTGGGCTACTATCACTCCCACCCCGATCACCCGGCGCGGCCCTCGAATTACGACCGCGACCACGCCTGGCCTTGGTATTCTTATGTTATAATTGCTGTTGAACGGGGCGCTCCAAAAGACTTGACGAGCTGGGTTCTAGCCGAGGATCGATCGGCCTTTGGAGCGGAGCAAATGGAAGTGACGGATTAGTTCGAATCTTTCGGTTTCGTATTGCATCGAAATAGTTGGGGCGGAAGAGGTTAATACCGCTCGAACAGCAACCCAAGGAGAAAGAATGCCGGTAAAGGTCATTATCCCGACTCCGCTGCGACAATATGCGGAAAAGAAGGAGTCGATGGAAGTGCAAGCAAAGACGGTGGCTGAGGCCCTCGGGGCCATCACCTCTCAGTACGGCGACCTCCGCAAGCACCTCTACAACGCCGAAGGCAAGCTCCGCAGCTTTGTGAACATTTACGTCGGCGACGAAGACATCCGTTTTCTGCAAAAGGAACAGACTCCTTTGAAAGAAGACGATGTGATCAGTATCGTACCTTCCATCGCTGGTGGCGTACACCTCTGTTGCATCTGTAGCTAGCCTGGGTTCCCATCCCGCCAAGCCGGGGTGGCGAATCCCGGGCGAACCCCACCCGAGAATCCCATAGTTCTCAGTTATCAGTCATCAGTCCAAAACCCGGACCTCGTTAATAACTGATAACTAAAAGCTGACCATGGACAACAACAACTGACGACCGACAATTTTCTGGGGAAGGATTGGAAATGAGCACAGCTACCATGACTCCGACAACGCAATTGAGCAAGGACGAGATCCTGCGTTACAGTCGCCACCTGATCATGCCGGAGGTCGGCATGGAGGGCCAATTGAAGTTGAAGCAGGCCAAGGTCCTGTGCATTGGCGCTGGTGGCTTGGGCTCCCCCCTGGCGCTTTATCTCGGCGCCGCCGGCGTGGGTAAGCTCGGCTTGGTGGATTTCGACGTGGTGGACTTCACCAACTTGCAACGGCAGGTCATTCACGGCACCAGTGACGTGGGCCGCGCCAAGCTTGATTCGGCGCGCGACACCTTGCTGGAAATCAATCCCAATGTGGAGATTGAAACCTTTGAGACGCGCCTGAGCAGCGAGAACGCGCTCGACATTTTACGCGAATACGACATTGTCGCCGACGGCACCGATAATTTTCCCACCCGCTACCTGGTGAATGACGCCTGCGTTTTGCTGGGCAAACCCAATGTCTACGCCAGCATTTTCCGCTTTGAAGGCCAGGCTTCGATTTTCTATGCCGAGCAGGGCCCCTGCTACCGCTGCTTGTATCCGGAGCCGCCTCCGCCCGGACTGGTTCCCAGTTGCGCCGAGGGCGGCGTGCTGGGCGTGCTTCCCGGCATTATGGGTTGCATCCAGGCGATGGAGACGATTAAGCTGATTTTGGGCCGCGGCGAGCCGCTCATTGGCCGCCTGCTGGTATTTGACGCCCTGGAAATGAAGTTTCGCGAACTCAAGCTTCGCAAGAATCCCGATTGCCCGATCTGCGGAACGAATCGTACCATCACCAAGCTGATTGACTACGAGCAGTTCTGCGGTATTCGCGGCGAGGAGCACATACCTGTGCAAACCGGCATCCCTGAAATTACCCCAGCGGAAGTAAAGAAGAAGATGGACGCGCACGAACCTTTCGTCCTGATCGACGTGCGCGAGCCGCATGAATACCAGATTTGCCGCATCCCGGGCTCAAAGCTTATCCCTCTTGGGGAAGTGCCCAAGCGGATGAATGAGCTGGACTCTGCGGATGAGATCGTGGTGCATTGCAAGTCCGGCATGCGCAGCGCCAAGGCCGTGGACCTGCTCATGAAATCCGGATTCCACAAGATCCATAACCTGAAGGGTGGAATCCTGGCGTGGTCGGATCAAGTCGATCCTTCGGTGCCGAAGTATTGAAGAGCAGTGGTTAGTGGATAGTGGTTGGTGGACAGGATGCTGTAGCGCAGACCTCCGCCTTTGAGGTCTGCGGTTCTTTCCGAGACTCGCGCTCCTAAACCGGAGGGCAGGCGCCCGTCTTTGAGACTTGCGATTTTTGCAAGAGAAGAGCCGCGGACCCCAAAAACGGGGTCCGAACTGCCCGCGCCTGACAGCTTCAGGATATTCACAAACCCAGTTCAAAGGAGAATTCATGGCAACTTTTTTTCAAGACAACGCCGCCAGTATTGGTAAAACCCCGCTGGTGCGACTAAACCGCTTGGCCGCGGGAACATCCGCCACGGTACTGGCCAAGATCGAAGGCCGTGGCCCGGGATACTCCGTGAAGGATCGCATTGGCGCGGCGATGATTTGGGACGCCGAGCAGCGGGGCGCATTGAAGCCGGGCGTGGAAATCATCGAGCCCACCAGCGGCAACACGGGAATTGCCCTCGCCTTCGTGGCGGCGGCCCGTGGTTACAGCCTGACCCTCACCATGCCGGAAACCATGTCGTTGGAGCGTCGGCGCGTGCTGGCGGCCTTCGGCGCGAAACTGGTACTGACACCCGGACCGGAAGGCATGCCCGGCGCCATCCGGCGCGCCACGGAAATTGCTCAGTCCGATCCCCAGCATTATTTCCTTCCACAGCAATTTGAGAATCCCGCCAACCCCGCGATCCATGAGAAAACCACCGGCCCGGAAATCTGGAATGATACTGACGGCGCCGTTGATGTGCTGGTTTCCGGCATCGGCACGGGCGGCACGATCACGGGCGTTTCGCGCTATATCAAGAACACCAAAGGCAAGAAAATTCTCTCGGTGGGTGTTGAGCCTTCGGCGAGCCCCGTCATCACTCAGCACCAGCAGGGATTGCCGCTGAAGCCCTCGCCGCACAAAATCCAGGGCATCGGCGCGGGAATCATCCCAAAAATTCTCGACCTATCGTTGGTTGATCGCGTCGAACAGGTGTCGAACGACGAGGCCATTGAATTTGCCCGGCGCCTGACGCGCGAGGAAGGCATTCTAAGCGGCATTTCGTGCGGAGCCGCGGCTGCCGTGGCAGTCCGTTTGGCCCAGCAACTGGAATTTGCCGGCAAGACGATAGTCGTGGTTTTGCCGGATTCCGGCGAGCGCTATATTTCCACGGTGCTCTTCGAAGGGATTGGATAGGAGGTGTCAGGTATCAGGTGTCAGGAGCCAGTGAAAATCTAAAGCCGAACGCTTGCTCTAGGTTCGAGGTGCCCGCAGAACCCTAAGGCCTGGCGCCCTGCACTTGACACCTGGCACCTATTCTGCATCTCGGCGGTGAAAGATACGGGAGGTTCGAGAATGAGTGCCGATGGTATGAAGTTGCTCGCGCAAGAGTTTCGCGCGGATCTGGATGCGCAACTGGCCGGGGACGAGCGCAGCGATTTCAATTTGCCGAGCCGTGAAGCAGTAGCCACCATATGCCGCCGATACTTGGAGGTTCTTTTTCCCATTTACTACCTCTGCGGCGAACGCGAGGTTCCCGGCACGCGCGCCTGCCACCACCTGATAGAGATTCAGACCCTGCTCTCGAACCAAATCTGCCGGGCGGTGCGCTTTGAGTGCCGCCGCAGCGGTAAACCGGCGCCCGCAGACCTTGAGCATTACGCGGAAGAGGTCCATAAGAACTTGTTCGGGCAGTTTCCGGAACTGGCGCACCTGCTTGCCTCTGACATCGAAGCGGCCTACCATAACGATCCGGCGGCGGGGAGTGTTGAGGAAATCCTGCTGGCTTACCCGTACATCGAGCCCGTCACCGTCCAACGTTTTGCTCACCGCTTGTACCTTCTCGATGTGCCGTTCATCCCGCGCATGATGACGGAGATTGCGCATAGCCACACGGGAATTGACATCCATCCCGGTGCGTCCCTGGGCGAATCGTTTTTCATCGACCATGGTACGGGCGTGGTGATTGGCGAAACTTCGATTATCGGGAACAAGGTGACGCTCTACCACGGCGTCACGCTGGGAGCTTTCAACCCGCTCAGCAAGGATGACGAAGGCCAACTGCGCCGCGGGCAGGAGAATAAGCGGCACCCCACCATCGAGGACCACGTCACCGTGTATCCCAACGCCACCATTCTGGGAGGCAACACGCAAATTGGGCATCACAGCGTGATTGGAGGCAACGTGTGGCTGACCCACTCCGTAGCGCCTTACAGCAGAGTGACCGTAAAGGATCCCGAGCTTTCCATCTTTAACGCTGGAGATCCGGCTTGGAGTGTTTACGGGGGAATTTAAGGGATGAAGTCGTCGGTTGTCAGTCCTCAGTTTTCGGTAAGAGCCGCCCGCGCCAGGTCTATTACTGACGACTGACAACTCATGACTGATGACTTTTGAGTATCCGTAGGAATGCTCTCGCCGCTTCCGTCTGAAATTTGTCTTTAGCTTTCACCACCCCGATAGTGCGCGCGGGTAGGGGGGCCAGGAATTCCAGCAAGCGCACCCCCGCGTGCCGGTAATGCCGGCGCGACATCTCAGGCAGCAGCGTCACGCCTGCGCCCGGCGCCACCATGGCCACCAGAGTATCGCACTGCCCCCCTTCAAAAACCACCCGAGGATTGAGCCGTGAAACCTTGCAAACCTGCAAGGCATCTTCGCGGAAGCAGTGGCCGTCTTTCAAAAGGATGAGGATAGTCAATACGGCATCCGCCAGTCCTCTGCGCGCAGCAGGGAGCAAAAGCAGAAGTCTTGACAAAGTATCACATTAGAAATAATCTAACTCCTTGATGGACGCTGAGGCGATTAGACGGTCCTTGGAAGGCAGCGGGTTGCGGTGCACTCCGCAGCGCTACGCCGTGATGGCATTCTTGATGGAACACAACACGCATCCCACGGCTGCGGAAATCTTCGAAGCCGTGAATCGCGTGGATCCGCGCTCTTCCAGGGCCACGACTTATAACAATCTGCGGGACTTGCTGCAGGCGGGGTTGGTGCGTGAAGTGGCCGTCGAGGGCCGCGGCGCGCGATTCGAGGCGAAGGGCAAGCGGCATCACCACTTCATCTGCGACCGCTGCGGCAATGTTGAGGACATTGCGTGGTACGACGTGCCCAGGCCTGCCTCGGGCTCCCTTGGTAAGCGGATTGTTCGCGAATGCGGACTCATTTTCCGGGGGCTCTGCGCGAAGTGCGCTCCGCAGCAAGATTCCGGTTAAGTGTCGCCGGCGTATGGATTCCGAATGAGTGGCGCGCGCGAGCGATCGCGGCCGGCGGCGATGGCGCAAATGGGAAAGCCAGGATGGATTCGTAGTTCGTCACATTTTCTTGACTAATTCGAAAGGGAGGCAAACATATGGATAAAACACTCACGAACGCAGCGGGGGCGCCTGTCCCCGATCATCAGGAGCAAACCTTGTCAACCGAAAGCAAGTGCCCGGTAGCGGGCGGTGCTCGCAGACCCACGGCCCCACCGAATGCGGGCTGGTGGCCGAATCAGCTCAATCTGAAGATCCTGCATCAGCACTGCCCCCTGTCCGATCCCATGGACAAGGCGTTCAATTATGCGAAAGAATTCAAGAGCCTCGACCTGGATGCCGTAATCAAGGACCTCCATGCCTTGATGACGGCATCGCAGGACTGGTGGCCGGCGGACTACGGCCATTATGGGCCGCTCTTCATCCGTATGGCGTGGCATGCCGCCGGCACGTACCGTATCGCCGATGGTCGAGGCGGCGCGGGTTCCGGAGCACAGCGATTTGCGCCTCTCAACAGTTGGCCCGACAACGTGAGCCTCGACAAGGCACGCCGGCTGCTCTTGCCGATCAAGCAAAAGTACGGCCGGAAAATATCCTGGGCCGACCTGATGGTCCTCACCGGCAACGTCGCTCTGGAGTCGATGGGATTCAAGACCTTCGGTTTCGGCGGTGGGCGCGAGGACATCTGGGAGCCGGAAGAAGACACTTACTGGGGGCCGGAGGGCAAGTGGCTGGCCGACGAGCGCTACAGCGGCGATCGCGAGCTCGAGAATCCTCTCGCCGCGGTGCAGATGGGCCTGATTTACGTGAATCCGGAAGGGCCCAATGGCAAGTCCGATCCCGTCGCGGCGGCGCGGGATATCCGCGAGACCTTCCGCCGCATGGCGATGAATGACGAGGAGACGGTGGCCCTCATCGCCGGCGGACACACATTCGGCAAAGCCCATGGCGCTGCCGAGCAGATCAAGTATGTCGGTCCCGAACCGGAGGCTGCCCCCATCGAAGAGCAAGGCCTCGGCTGGAAGAATAGCTTTGGCACCGGTAAAGGCGACGACGCGTTCACCAGCGGGCTCGAGGGCGCATGGACCACCAACCCGGTGAAGTGGGACAACAACTACTTCGAGAACCTGTTCGGCTATGAATGGGAACTCACCAAGAGTCCCGCCGGTGCTAACCAATGGACGCCCAAGAACGGATCGGCAGCGGGCACCGTGCCGGATGCCCACGATCCATCGAAGAAGCACGCCCCGATGATGTTCACCACCGACCTCGCACTGAAGATGGACCCGAGCTACGCGAAGATTTCCAAGCGTTTCCACGAGAACCCGAAGGCATTCGCCGACGCATTCGCCAAGGCTTGGTTCAAGCTGACGCACCGCGACATGGGGCCTGTTTCGCGGTACCTGGGCCCGCTCGTTCCTAAACAGCCACTGCTGTGGCAGGACCCCGTTCCCGCGGTGGATCATAAACTGATCGGCGAGCGGGATATTGCTGCCCTGAAGGCTAAGATCCTCGCGTCCGGACTGTCCATTTCCCAACTGGTCACGACGGCCTGGGCATCGGCGGCACCTTTCCGCGGTGGCGACAAGCGCGGCGGCGCCAACGGGGGACGCATTCGCCTCGCGCCGCAAAAGGATTGGGAAGTCAACCAGCCCGCCGAACTGGCGAAGGTCCTTCGGACGCTGGGCGCGGTCCAGAAGAGTTTCAACGGCGCGCAGTCCGGCGGCAAGAAGGTCTCGCTTGCTGACCTGATCGTTCTGGGCGGCTGCGCAGCCGTCGAGGCAGCGGCGAAGAAGGCCGGCTATGCCGTGAAGGTTCCTTTCTCGCCGGGGCGCACGGATGCTTCGCAGAAACAGACCGATGTGGAATCCTTCGCCGTACTGGAGCCGACGGCCGACGGGTTCCGCAACTACCTCCGGAATGGAGACCCAAGAACCGCGGAGGAGCGACTGGTGGATCGGGCGCAGTTGCTGACGCTGACCGCCCCCGAGATGACGGTTCTCGTTGGCGGCATGCGCGCCCTGAATGCTAACTTCGGACAGTCCAAGCACGGCGTCTTCACCCACCGGCCCGGGACGCTGACGAATGATTTCTTCGTCAACCTGGTCGACATGAATACGCAGTGGAAGGCCTCCCCTGCATCCGATGGCGTGTATGAGGGGCGCGATCGCGCGACGGGTGAAATCAAGTGGACCGGCACGCGTGTCGACCTGGTCTTCGGTTCGAACTCCCAGCTCCGGGCCATCGCGGAATTCTATGCCTGTGACGACTCGAAGGAGGCGTTTGTGAAGGACTTCGTGGCGGCGTGGAACAAGGTGATGAACCTCGATCGCTACGACCTTGCCTGAGCTCGGCAGAAAAGAGAGCTGTCAACTTGGTGCTTACCCCCGGTCCTGTTGTTGGGGTCGGCAAAAACGGAGGTGGCGCTTTTCTTGGCTCGCGCGGGGCTGAACCAACACAGAAGGAGATCACGGAGGACGCGCGCATTGAGGACCGCAACCATTTTGAAGCCCTCGTGCCGCGCATTTGCGAACTGGGTGGCAAGCTGCCGCAAAGCATGAACGATTTTCATGACATTTCTGCGTGTCCGCCGGCGCATTCTCCGGCGTTGGAGCAACCCGAGTGCGTGCCGGGGCCGCCTCCCTAGCGTGGGGTCCGGTGGGCGCGGGAAAAGTTGCGCGGGTTGCATTTTTTCCCGCGCCGCGCTTCCTTTTGTTGGGTTCCTCGGGTAGAATTCCATTTCCCACCTTGGGGTGATGAACGAAGACGAATGAATCCTGTTCGTCCGCACCCGCCCAGGGCGGGCCACCGAGTTCAGACTGAACCAGGGAGCTTCGTATGGCACTAAAAGCAGGGGATCCGGCGCCGGACTTCAAACTGACCTGCGCGACCGGAGAGTCACAAGGCGAGTTTGAGCTTTCCGCTCACCGCGGCAAGAACGTCGTTTTGGCGTTCTATCCGCTCGATTTCACGCCGGTATGCCAGAGCGAACTGGGGGCATTCCAGGCGGACCTCGCCAAATTCACGAATACGAATACCGAGGTCGTGGGCATCTGCACCGACTCGGTATTTGCCCACATTGCCTTCCAGAAACATCTGGGCGGGCTGAAGTTTCCGCTCGCCACGGATCGCTGGCCTTACGCCGAAGTGGCGACCGCCTATGGGGTTTTCCCTCCCACCAAACATCCCATCCCGTTCATCAACGATCGCGCCATCTTCATCGTCGATAAGGACGGTAAGATCGCGTGGTCGAAAATCTACGAGTTGCGGGAACAGCCGGATAATGGGGAGATTCTGGCAGAGTTGAAAAAGCTTTCCTGACAGAAGGAGGCAGGGCGGTTCGCGAACCGCTCCTACGCTGGCTATTCGTTGGGGTGCCTGTGGACGTAAAGGAACTCTTCCTCACACAAAAGGCGAGCGAACACGAGGGAACGCTCTCGGTCTATGAGAAGATACCGCCCGATCGCCTGGATTGGCGCCCTGCGGAAGGCATGCTCTCACTGGGACAGATGGCACGGCACGTTTGGCGGTCCGAGGAGGGAACTCGCCGCATCGCGCTGGAGAGCGATTGGAGTTACTACGAGACGCGAATTCCCCAGGGCATCCTGGCGACTCTGGGCGAAGTGCGATCACGGGATGAGGAGTTGCAGGAAATCCGGCGCGTCCATCAGGATACCCTGCGTGCCGTGCAGGCGTTTCCGCTCGAACGCTGGGATGAAATCCGCGAGAATCCAAGGTTCAACACCCGCCGGTCCGCCGGCAGCATGCTCTTCCGCATCATCGAACACCAGATTCATCACCGCGCACAAGTCGGAACTTATCTGCGCATCCTTACCGGCGGGCGCGCCAGCCCCTACGCGGACTGAATCTTCTCACCTCTGGAACGAACGCCCGCGTGCCTTTATGATGTCACCCAACTCAACGAGTGGAGGTGATCGCCCATGCGTCAATTGATTCTCGCACTGTCAGTATTGCTGTTAGCCGCTCCCGCGCGGGCAGCGGACCGGGACGCGGCGCAGGCAAGCTACCGGCAAGGCAACGAGTTCTTCGACCAGGGCCGGTTCGCTGATGCGGCGGTTGCTTACGGCCGCGCCATTGAGCAGGACCCGCAATTCCTTGAGGCTTATTACAATCGCGCCCTGGCAGATGAAATGGTGGATCGGCAAAAGGCCATCGCGGATTGGCATCGTTTTGCTGACCTCGCCGCCAACTCTCCTGACTTCAAATACCAAGCGGGTCAGGCCAACGCCCGAGTCCAAATTCTGGGAATGCTGCCCGCGTATCCCGATGCCCTGCAACCTTCGCATTACGTTTCCTCCGCGTCGGACTACTACCAGGAGATTGCGGAAACCTCGGAATCCGAGAAATGGATCTCGTTTCCCATTAAGGTTTCGATAGGAAATGTGCCCACCGGCAATTGGGCCCAAGGAGCGCGTGAGGCGTTCAGCATTTGGAAGGAGATGCTTCCTCTGGAACTGACCGCGGAACCCGAGGAAGCGGATATTCGCTTCAATTGGGAGGAGGACTCAACCCTGGAGCGCGGCGCCGCAGGAGAGGAAATGGATTGGGTGCAATTCCGCCGCGTGGGAGGCGAGCTGACCAGCCGCAAGGTGGCTTACATTTCCGTGGATCTTTCGCGCAACTGGTCCAAGGATGAAATGCGCGCTATCGTCCTGCACGAACTGGGGCACGCCCTCGGCATTCGCGGGCACAGCTTGTCCAAAGGAGACATCATGTACTGGCAAGTCCAGGAGAAAACTCACCGAGCAAGAGTGCCGGGAATCTATTACCCGTTCGTTTGGAAATCACTGGTCAGCAAGCCCAGCCAACGGGACCTCAACACTCTTATTCGACTCTATAATACTCCTGGGGTTGTTATGCGGATGAAATAGGGTTATCAAGCTATGAAGGTTGCCATCACCGGGGCCGCGGGATTGTTCGGGCAGGGGCTGGTCGCGGCATTTTCCACACGGCATCAGGTCTTTCCCCTGACCCGCGCCGAGGCCGACATCACCGATGCGGAGGCCCTGCGCGCGGCGCTGGAGCGAATCCGCCCGGACCTCATCGTGCATCCCGCCGGCATTCCCGACATTGATATCTGCGAGGCGGATCCAGCCCTCGCCTTTCGAGTGAATTACCAGGGCGCTTGTAACGTGGCCGACGCTGCCCGCCATGTGGGAGCGGGCCTCGCCCACATCTCCACGGATGCCGTCTTCGATGGGAGGAAAGTGACGCCCTACGTGGAGACGGATCCGACCGCCCCTATCACCGTCTACGGGCGAAGCAAGTTGCAGGCCGAGCAGGCGGTGAAGGCCCTGGAACGCCACTGGATTTTTCGCGTCTCCGTGTTGTTTGGTCCGGGAAAGATCAACTTTGTGGAAAAGGGTCTGCGCAAGGTTGCGGCGGGTGAGGAGTACAAGGTTGCCAGCGATCAGTTGGGTTGCGCAACCCACACCGTAGACGCCGGGTTGAAAATCATGGAGGTGGCGGAAGCCGGCCGCTACGGCCTTTATCACCTGGCCAATCAGGGAGCGTGCACTCGCTTCGAGCTGGCGCGCACGGCCGTGGATCTGGCAGGACTCGATCCGGCAAAAGTCGTGGGCGTTCCTGACGCCTTGATGCAGCGGCGGGCTCCCCGCCTGAAATACGCGGTGATGGAAATGGAAGCCCTGCGGCGCGCGGGCTTTGCGTTCCCGCGGCCCTGGCAGGAAGCTTTGGCCGAATACGTCCGGTCGGCGAAGTGGTAAGGGCCAGCGGGGCATAACCGTGTTGCTCTCCTCTTAACTCGCGAAGCCGGGCAGAGTTCGCAACCGCCCCCAGAGGTCCGAGGTGACGCGACTGAGCGAAACGTGCGGCACGGCATCGCGCGCCAGCATCTCGAGAGTGTTGGGGTCAGATACTTCGCCGGTGATCACCAGAACCCGTCCCACCAGGCTGGGCCGGAGTTCGGTGATGGCGGAGACCATCTGCTCAAGGGGAAGGCGGGCGGTACGAAGGTCGAGCAGCACCGCGTCAAATCGGTCCCGGCGAATCATCGACAAGGCCTGGCGGATGTCGTGGGCAAAGTCACCCTCGCAACCGCCCCCCGCCAGCAGTGCCAAGAGAACATTCCGAATCGAGGGTTCATCCTCAATGATCAGAACCCTTCGGCGCGGAGGAAATGAGGCCACAGGGATCTCCCCCCTTGCGGGCTTATGACCGTAAGATGTGGATAAGACATAGTCTCAGACTTTCTGCATTACCGAATGGTCGGTAGTATTCTGGCCAAACAACCCGTCCATCTCAAGCCCTTTGCCGGGCACTTTTCCACCGAGCAATCGTGCGGCCATCGCGGCGTCCGGTGATATTCCTACCCTTCTTTCCCGCGTAGTGGCAGGCAGCGAAACCTCGGTTTCCAAATCGTGCCCGGGCCAGGGCAACCAGCGCCTCTCGAACTCACGATGAAGTGGGCGCCACGCCGCCAGGGTTCGAAAACTCCCCATCGTGACCGGGCAGGATCCGCCCCATCATGGCCAGGATGCGGGCGCGGTCGTGCTGGAACTGCTCGCGATTATGCGGGATCATGGTGAAAACGTTCTCATCGTGCTCGCGGGTCAGCACGGCGTCCCCGGCAATGACGATGGGCGAATCGCCGTTATGGACTATCACTGAGACGTGGCCGGGCACGTGGCCGTTGGTTACCAGGAATTCCAAGTCGTCCGGTAAGGGGTGGGTTTCAATCCAGCGAAAGCGCGAGGGGTCACCCAGGCGTTTGCGGTCCCACCAGCGCAGGGCGAAGCGCCGCAGGGCGTGCATCAGCTCCGAGGTCCTTTCATAATCAGCCGATTCCGGATAGTACTTCAGGCCCAGCTTCACCCAATTCTGCTCGTCGAGAAGGTCGGAATACGCCTCGCAACACCAGTCATGCGACCGCTGCGTCCCGTAGATCTCGCTTTGCGGGAACAGGCAGTTGTTCAGAACATGGTCAACATGGAAATGCGTGTTGATAACCATTCGGATATCGCTGGGGTGAAGGCCCCGTTTTTCCAGGGCTTGGAGAAGGCGATGGGCCTCGTGCGGCATGCCGGTATCGACGATGATGTGATGATGGCCCTGCGAGAGCAGCGTGCAGGTGGCGCCCCGCCAACTGCCGGGAAGCAGCACGTCGGTTTTCCAGGTCTTCATGGACGAACCGGAAGGCCGCGAATCGGGTGAATGTGCATCAGGTTTTTCCATTACGGCGATTGCGGAGCGCGGCCCGGCTGCGCCTTGCCCGGTGTGTTGAGGTCGGGCATCGCCGGCGAATCTGCGCGCTTCCCCAAAAAGGCCAAAACCTATTCTACCAGTTGAATCAACTTCTGCGGCAGGAATGTAGGGGCCAGGTTGGCGAAGACCTAAGTCGGAGGTGGGCAAAATGCCCCCCACACTGGGTCTTTCAATCCAGCTTGCCAGTTCCGGCTCGCTATTCGCCCCGAAGCAAGCGACAAAAAGAACCCCGCATTTGGCGTTCGAATTGCACATCTCTTCAAGCCATGCTTGGGACGTGGCGACGCGGATCGGTGGGCCAGGCGCGCCGCACCTGCGCGGGGCTCGCAATTCTACATACTCAGCAGAGGAGAAATGATTCATGGCTTTCGTCATCGTGGAAAGTTGCACCAAGGATGAAAAATGCATCGAGGTTTGCCCGGTGGATTGCATTCATCCGCGCAAGGATGAACCCCAATTTGCAGAGGCCACGCAACTCTACGTCGATCCGGTAAACTGCATTGACTGTGGCGCCTGCGTTCCGGTTTGCGAGGCATCGGCGATTTTCGCGGAGGCTGACCTGCCGGCGAATTTCGCGGATTTTACGGCAAAGAACGCGCAATACTACCAATAGCCGGGCGCGGCCCCACGATCTTCCCAGAGACGCGCCAGCGCGTATTCCCGGCGCAGCGCTGCCGGAACTCTTGCGGCTTCGCCTTTCTGGCGCGTCTTCCTCTTTTTGTCTCCCCGAGATTTCCATTTTCTTTCCCCATGGCATCATCCTGCCGTTGCCGAGGTGTGATTTTTCGGCTAAATTAATTTTCCCCCATACGATTGCCCGCGGAGGAACGACTTTATGAAAATCACGGCGGTTGAGCCGTTGGTCCTGGGAACGAGCTGGCGCAATCTGATCTTTTTGAAAGTCTCCACCGATGAAGGCTTGGTGGGCTTTGGCGAGTGCACCATCCAGAACCGCGAGGAAGGCGTGCTGGGTTATTTGTCCGGCGCGGTGCGTCGGCACGTTTTGGGCTCCGATCCCTTTAACGTCGAAGACCTTTGGCTGCGCATGTACCGCAACGACTTCTGGCGCGGCGGGGTGATTGCCACCACGGTGATGAGCGGCATGGAAGTCGCCTGCTGGGACATCATCGGCAAGGCCCTGGGCCAGCCCGTATGGCGGCTGCTGGGCGGACAATGCCACGAAAAGATTAAGGCCTACGCCAACGCCTGGTACACGGTGGAGCGCACGCCGCAGGAATTCGCCAAGCGCGTGCAGGTGGTTCTGGAGAAGGGTTACAAGGCCCTGAAGGTTGACCCCTTCGGCCCGGGCTCGATGGAGCTTTCGCGCGCCGAGAAGATTCGCTCGGTGGAACTGGTGGCGGCAATCCGCGAGGCGGTGGGCCCGGACGTGGAAATCTTCGTGGAAATGCACGGTCGCTTCAGCGCCCACACCGCCATTGAAATTGCCCGCCTGCTGGAGCCCTTTGAGCCAGGCTGGATTGAGGAACCCTGCCCGCCGGAGGATATCCCCTCGCTCCAGAAGGTGGCTGCCCAAGTCAGGATTCCGGTCGCCACCGGCGAGCGCTACTTCACCCACCACGGTTTTCGCGAAGTTCTGGAATCCGGCGCCGCCGATATCTTGCAGCCCGACGTCATCCACGCCGGAGGAATTCTGGACATGAAGAAAATTGCGGCCATGGCCGACGCGCGCAGCATGATGTTGGCGCCCCACAACTCCAATGGCCCGGTCTGCACGGCGGCGAGCGTGCACTTTGATTTCTGCACCACGAACATCAAAGTGCAGGAGTGCTTCGATGACTTCTCGGAATCCTGGGTCGTCGAGGCCGTGCCCGGAACCCCCCGCCCGCAAAACGGCTACTTCCATCTTCCCCAAGGGCCCGGCTTGGGAATTTCTCCGAACGAGGACCTGATCAAGGAACACCCGATCCAGCAGAGGTTCTTCAACATGTTCGAGGCCGATTGGCATATGCGTCAGTCCAAAAAGTAGACCAAATCGATAATTGCTTTTTGCCGTTCAATTTCCATAACCCCTTTTATTTTCATCAACATCGTGGAAAGCGTGCGATAACTCTTTTGGTTTCATCAACATCGTGGAAAGGGGGTGAACTGACATTTTTTCTACATTTGTTTTCAATAACTTAATGAAGATTTCCACAGCTTTTCGCCCCCTTTTTTCCCTGTGACGCTGGCTATCGATGATAAGCTAACTACTTTAGGTTCAATAACATAGATTTTTGCGGGATTTTTGCCATTTATTGCTAACCCCTTTTTTTTCTAGTACATCGTGGAAAGCCAGGCTATTTCATAGCACCAGGCCCTAAAATCGGCCTCTAAACGCGACTAACCCTTTTATTTTCTGAAACATCGTGGAAAGGCACAGTTTTTTCCAAAGCTACCATCTGCCGCTCGTAGCGCTTAATCCTCAGCAGAAGAGCGGTGAGCCGCCGAACTTCCCGAAGGTTGGAATCCTGCATTCGCCGCATCACGCGGGCGTTGGGGTGGGTGGGAGCGATTTCCGCGGCGCGTTCGTAAGGCGACGGACCCTTCAAAGACTCCTTCAGGAGGGCCTTGCGCTGCGCCTCGCAACT
>JBEKNU010000154.1:0-17075 GCA_049522495.1 Terriglobia bacterium | reverse complement strand
CCGCCGATACCAGTCCGCCGGCCACCACTGGGCCAGCAAGGCCAGGGTGATGAGTACGGGCACAGGCCAGGAAACGTTGATCACCTCCGTGCTGCCACGCACGAGCCCGGAAAGAATCTCCAGGACTTGCTGCGTCGAATCACAACGGAAAAAGATCCAGGTGAGGCAGACAAAATGGAAAGTCAGCAGAACGCCTGCGATCCGGGCCAGGAGGTGCTTCGGCTGGAGCTTTCCCCGCCGCGGCCACAGGGTTTCCGACGCGTGATTCACGGCGAGTCCAAAACCGTGCAGCATTCCCCAAATCAAAAAGGTCCAGGATGCGCCGTGCCAAATCCCGCCCAGGGAGAAGGTGACCAGGGTATTCCAATAGGGCCGCCAGCGCGAACGCCGGCTGGAAGGAAGCGCAAAGAAAATATAGTCGCGCAGCCAGGTGGAAAAGGAGATGTGCCAGCGCCGCCAGAATTCGATCAGGGATTCTGACCGGTAAGGAGAATTGAAGTTGTCGGGCAGGTGGAATCCCAAGAGTTGTGCCACGCCGATGGCGATGTCGCTATAGCCGGAGAAGTCGCAATAGATCTGCACGGCAAAGGCGTACACCGCGATCAGGATTTCCACCGAGGAAAACATGCGGGGCAACTCGAAGGCGCGGTCCACGAGATTGACGGCCAGGTAGTCGGCGAAAACCAGCTTCTTGATGAAACCTCGCGCGATCATCAGCAGCGCCCTGCTGCCCAGTTCGTCGGTCAGCGGTGCGGCCGGCTGTTGCAACTGCGTTAAGAGGACGCGGGCGCGAGTAATGGGGCCGGCGAGCAAGGTGGGGAAGAAGGAGACGAACGCGAAATATTCCAGAAAGCCCCCTGCCGGTTTCTGCTCGCCCCGATAGACGTCGATGACGTAGCTCATGGACTGGAACGTGTAGAAGGAAATCCCCACCATGAACGCCACGCGGAAAGGCGCCGGCGGCAGAGTCCATCCCCACGCGGTGAGAAATTGCGCGGCGCTCTGGTGCAAGAAGTTGAAATACTTGAAGACGGCCAGAATGAGGAGGTTCAGTGTGATGTCAACCGTGATCAGCAAGCTGCGCGTGCGCGGGGCCGCCGTGCGTACCAGCAGCCAGGAGGTGTTGTAATCCAGCAGGGCGGTAAGGGTGAGGGGAAGGCAATACCAGGGGTTCCAGGTGGAATAGAAAAACAGGGAAAGCGCCACCAGCACGACAGGCCGAAGGGAATCGTGGCGCGCCACGTAGCGATAAAGCAGGCAGGATATCAGCGCGAACAGGAGAAATGCCGGTTCAACGAGAGCCATAAACCCTTGCCTGCGGTAGTCCTACGATAAGAATAATACTACTCAGATGATTTAGCTTTGAGAAAGTTACTATACTCGGCCATGAGCTGATCGTAGAGCATGTCTGCCAGTTTCTTATAGCCCAGCCCGGAAAAGTGGACGTAGTCATAGCTCGCCAGTCCCGCCCGCACCCAACGGGTCATCGTACCGGGCCCCCCCATGGCGGCTTGCTGATCCCAGTAGGCGCAGCCCGCACGGAGCGCCGCCCTCCGCAGGGCAGGTTGAAGAGCTGCCTGCGCCGCCTGAATGAAGGCCCGGCGGCTTCTTCGTGGGTTACCGCGATCCGTGGGACCGGTGACCAGGATGGAAGCGTCGCCGGCATCGGCCTTGAGCTTGCTAAGAATCTGAAAGGCGCTCTCCTCGTATCCGCTGGAGGTGAAGCCTTTCGTCCCCATATCGTTGGTGCCGTAGGAAACAATAATCAAGGCGGTGTGGGATCGTTGGAGGAGCGCCCGCCGCAGTGCGGGCAGGGGTTTTTCCAGGTCCGCCAGCCGAGCCCCATTCACTCCATCGGTGTCGTACAGGATGCCCTTGGAACCGCTGAAAAGCTCCATGCCCAGCAAGCGGGCGTTGCTGCCGCAGACGCTGCGGATGGAAATCCTGTGCGGGCCGGCGGCCAGAGGCGTGGAGTTGGTGAGCCCGAGAAGGTCGAGAGGGGAATCCGCCGGCCAGGGCTTCCAGGGAGGCACAGGAGGGGCGGTCTTCCGACGCGTCTTGCTCCGCTGGACGGGAGTCAAGGGGGCCGGGGGATCGGGGGGATCTGCCGCGCCCCCGCCCAGTGATTTGCTGCTCGGTTCGGGGACCAGCGCGCTTGGCGCGGGGGGAGGGGGAATCACGGGTTCCAAGTGCGAAGTGAGGTCATGAAAATCCGCGTCATCCACCTGAACGCTTAAGCAATCGCCACCGGGACGGGTGGCGGCGAGGATTTCAAACTGCGAAAAAGGCGCGAGGGCTGAGGCGGGATTGGCTTCGCGGTAGCTCTCCAGGCTCATGCCGCCCAGCCCGACGACCCCATCATCCTCCCCGAGCCTTAGCCCATCGGTTCGCCAGCCTTGTCCATCAAGCGATTTGGCTTCAGCATACCGGATAGTCGGCCAGGGCCGCCCGGGTAGGACGAACCCGGGCCCGCCATCACCGAAGCGCGCCTGGAGTTTTTCCCGTATTGCTCCCGCCCAGTAGTCCGAGGCCACGTGAGAATCTCCAAAATGGATGATGCGGACCACGGGCGGCTCCGGTGTATCAACCGTGGGAGACTCGAGATTCGCCAGCGCCTGGAAGAAAGTTCCCAAGGCGTTTCCTTCCCCGATTTCGATGGGCACAGGCTCCAGAGGGGACAAAGGAACGGGCTTCGTGGGCTTGGGACGAGTACGCTGGGTGGTTTTCTTCTTGGAGGGGGTCGTGGAGGTGGTGGCGACGTCGCCAGCGCAGGCGGGGGTCAACTGAAAGAAGTTGATGGCGAGGAAGAGAGTGGCAGCGACCCCTGCAGCAGACCAACGCCAAAATGATTGCCCTTGGACTACCATCGGACCGCATTATCGCAAGGGCTGGCTTTTCCGCGCAACAAACATCCTGCTTCCTCCGGACTGATGACTTTGCCCTGGCGCGAGTCAATCGTGGAGAGATCATTGGTGACAACAACTTGGCCATCAGCCATGAGGAAATAATAAAACTGCGCCGGGGCGGAAGAGGGTTCCGGCAAAGATCCCCCGCGAGAACCTGTCGAGAGCATCGCGGCCTTGGTAAACCCCGGATAGAGTGGAGGCAGAAGCTCCCCCAGGTGGTCTTTTTCTTGCCACGAACCGGGCGCGGAGAAACCGGCAGCCTCTGCTCCCGTATCGTACAGTTTCATGATTCCGCCCACAATAAAACGGCCTAACAGGTTGTACCCCTCATTGGTGAAGTGAGTCATGTCGGGCCGCGCGAGCGGCTGCTGCAGGGTGGCCCAACGTTCAGCGGTTCCCGCGCCACCCATCGCCGCGTGCAGGTCCATGAGGACCGCTCCCTCTCTATCTGCCACATCACGCTGCACCGCGATGATTTCTTGCAAGATTCGCTGGATCCGCTGCGCTTGATCGGGGCGGCTATCACCACGATCGGGTGGGGTGAGAAGGATGACCAGCGCCGAGGGAGCGGCACGATGCATGCGAGAAATGATGGTGGCAAGAGCGGCATTGTACGCGTTTTCGTCGAGATAGGACCCGCTGGTTTCGTTGGTCCCGTAACCCAGAATGATTAAGTCCGGTTGCTCACCCGAGATTTGCTCGACGAAGGATTCCTCGCGGCATTTCAATAAATACTCAGCCCGCGCGCCCACCAAGCCCAGCGCGCTGTAGGTGACCCCCGGCGCAGCCTTCTCCACCGAGACGCCGAGAATCCGCACCCTGCCGAAATCCCGGGTTCGGATTTCAAAACGATGGGGCGTATCGGGCCCCGGCGCTTGGAAGCTTGCCACTTTCACCTGCGGGACGCGGGCGTTCATGCTTCTCTGCCCGACGGGCGCACCGTCGAGCAAGAACTCGGCATCGCCTCCCTCCGGCTGGGCCAGGAAATAGACGCGAAACTCACTCCCTGTTGCCTCGATCCATGCACTTTGTTGGGGAGATTCAGCTTCGATGTAGCTCAGGGAAAGGCCCGTGTCTTCCACGGGGCTGTTATAGGTCGGATGAACGCGCTGCCAGCCGTAAGTGTTCCCATAAGCGATGTTCAAGCTGTAAAGGCGAGGGCCCCCCCAGGGAAGTCCCAGACCGGGGCCGCCGTCGCCGAAAATGTTTTGAAGATAAGATCGCACCACGGCGCTCTCAGTGTCGGAGGCGATGTGCGAGTCTCCGAAGTGCAGGACGCGGACCTTCCGTGCGTGCTGCGTCTCCAGGGAATGCAATGAAAACACGAAGGAATCAATGGGTTGGGGGGACGCGCCGTCCGGCGAGCACCACTTCGCTGTACACAGAACTCCTATAATCAGGGCCGGGATATATACCATCAGTCGGATCAGCCCTCGCTGCCGCAAGAATCCAGGAACCTGCGATCGCAACCCGAAGTGCCACATCATCCCATTTACCGCCATGTCCTTAGGGGTGAGCCCCCCAGCTCTTTGAGCAACTAGAAACTATTGATTCTAAGCCGGATAGCTATTACGCAAGATCTCGATCGTGTGTCCGCCAATACCCACTGCTTCAGGAACTGGCTTTTGAAAAGGTGGTCAAGACTGTCTTCCTTGACCTTATGAAATTCGTTCGCGGCAAGATACCCCGATAATTAATGGACCCATTCTACCTCAATCCGCCGGATAAGGCAAATTGAGGGTAGTGGGCCCAGTACTATGGTGAGCTTGACACGGCGGAGCGGTTGCCTTACGTTTCTTGGCAGGAATTGGGACGAGAGTCGAGCATCGGGTAGATGTCTACACGTTATGCTCCGACCTCCCGCAGGTGCCTTATGGCTGAGAAGACGCACTTGAAGGCAGAGGGCCTGGCTTTTGGCCACTCTCTGCAAACGGCGTTCAAGACCGTGATCATGTATTCGGTGGATCACCCCGCGGCGGAGAGAGCTACGGCGCAGATTTACGCTTCATTGAATAAGTTGCTCGGACAAACTCAACAGTTTACCTTCGGCTTTCTGAACAAGCGGGTTCTGATCAACGACCTCTTGACCGACGATGAAACTCTCACCCATATCGAGGGGGAATTTTTCCGGCGAGGCATTGGCGCGATCACCTTTTCAGCGGGGATCACACTCAGTGAGTTCAAGCGCGGGCTGGCAGTGGTTGCTACAAGGCCGAAAGTAATTGAAGAGAAGGGCGGAATCCAACCCTTTCTCCAACAGCATCCCCTTGTGGGGATGCGTGTCCTTCCAGCAATCACTCCCGAAGGCGAAGATACCGTGCTGCAAATGAACCCAGAGTCCTACTTGATGGCTCAGGGGATTCTCGGTCCGGGTACCGGAGGAGGCGGGCAAGGGTTGGAATCACTTCTGCGGTTTGTGGGCATGGAGAAGCCGGAAGGCTTTGCGGGCGGGGCGAAGGAGGCCTTGGATCTTGCGGGCAAGGCGACTCAGGCCGCCCTGATGACCCCAGGGGCTGATCCCCGTGAGTCCATGAATGCCCTGGTGCGTATGCTCGAAGAGTCGACGCCGACTTACTTATTATCCTCATTGCCCCCCGGAAAGCAGTCCGAGTTGGCAGGGCGCTCTCCAGCGGACGTGGCGCGAAGCCTGGTGGAAGACCTGACGGTGGATTTGGCGGCCAAACGACTGGCGGATAATCCGGCGACATCCACGACGCCGGTCGTGCAGGAACAAGTAGTTCAGATTTTGATGCGTGGCCTGCAAGCAACTCATGTCGCGGAGCGCCTTCTCCAGAAGCTCTCAAATGTCGTTGAGGAGGCTCATCTGCCTCCCGAGGTCTTCGACCGCATCCGGCAGGAAATCACGTGGGTGCAATTGAGCCCCCAGGAGAAGCATGCTCAGCTCATGCGAATTCGGCGCTTTGATGACCAGGATTTTCATCGCCTCCTCAATTATATCCAGGAGGCCATGAACGCCGGGAGAAACAAGGACCTCGCCGAGGTTGTCGAGCATTATATGGGTTTCCTGGACTTGCCTGCCGACGAGATGCGGGCCCATGAACTTGCGAGGGTCCCGCAACTTCTCCCGGTGGCGGCGGGCGCGGCCACCTTGTCTTTGCTACAGGGGATCGCAGTTCGCCTGAGCAAGGAATTGCAGGAGGAAAAGCACGCGGATGGGGATTCCCATCAGCAGGTGGCCAAGTGCCTGCTCACCGCCGCACAAACCGCCGCTCTCTATGAGGATTTTGGGACAGTTCATAAGATCGGATCGGACCTCGAGATCTCTCTGGCTACCGATAACGCTCGGCACCTCGGGTGTTGCGGGAGGGCTCTGGAAAACCTTCTGACCACGGAGGCCTTCGAGCGCGTTATCGAGCTCTATGTGGCCAAACGCGATGATCTCGCTTGGGCGAAAGTCGTGGGTTCTCTGGCGAAGTGGTTTGGGCCGAAGAGTGGGGAAGTGGTCTTTACGCTTCTCGAAAAGGAAAACTCGGCGTCCAATCGATTGCGCTTGGTGCGCATGTGCGCTCCCCTGCTGGGGGGCGCTGCCATGGAGGCAGCGCGCCGAAGGCTTTCCGATGAGCGCTGGTACGTGGTGCGAAACGCCTGTACGGTTTTGGGCGAGCTTTGCGACCCTGAGTTGACCACTCAGTTGCGCAGCGTGCTTCGTCACCCTGACGACCGGGTGCAGCAGGCCGCGGTAACCTCGATCATGAAATGTAAGGGGCCGGGTCGCGGGGCGGCTTTTGCCGAGGCGCTGCCGCACCTTAAAGTGCAAGTCCTGGATATGGCGCTCGACGAGCTATTCTTTATGAAAGACCCAGAAAGCGTCGAGGGACTGCAACAATTCCTTCTTGCAAAAACCGGAAGCAGGACGGGGGCCTTGGAAAAAGCTGTGCGAGCGTTAGCCTCCATCGGGTCGGAGCAAGCATTGCAGGTCCTGGGTAAGGTCCTCTCCGACAGCGGGCAAGCCCCTTCGGTGCGCCACATCGCACTCCTCGCCCTCGGTGGGAACTCTCTCCCCTCTGCCAAACGAATCTTGGCGGAGTTCATTCTGCTTGCTCCGCATGATCCACTCGCAACCCAAGGCAAAAAGTTCTTGACCTCATCCAGGACCTAAACCAACGAACATGAGGTTTGGGCCTGGGTAGTACGGGGTCATCGGGAAGCAAGCTTCGGGAATGCAGCGTCCCCTCATCGGAGGCAAGGATCCCCATCAAGTCCGCCATGGCCCAGCGTTCCTCACCGAGTTGATTCGAGTGCAGATTTTCAAATTCCAAACTTCAGTTTCGAAGCGACAAGGCGCTTGCCGCGAAGCACCAGCTCTTCTACCCCTCATGTCAACGGGTTGCCCAGGAATTGCTCATCATTTGACAGCCTTCTCCAGTTCTTCCGTAGCGCTCAGGATCAAGGCCGACTCGGAATCGAGAATTTTGCCGATTTCCACCATTGCGGCGTCGGCTTCCTGCCACTTCTTCTGTTCAATTGCCTCGCGGGCGGCGGGAAGGGTTTTGACACCGTAGCCGGTATAAAACCCCGGCGCATAGATTTGGTGCTGGAACCAAGGGCGGCCGGGGAGGCCTTCCGGACGGGTGAGTCGGCGTTCACTTTCGATAAGCGTGCGGTTTACCTGCTGGAGCGAGGCGCGAGCCAGCGCCGCCGCTCCGTCGGCCTGCGCTTTTTCCAGCGCCTTCTTGTAGCGCGCCGCGCTGCGGGTAAGCGAGTCCGCCGCGTTGTCGAGCGGGGCGAAGTTCAGGTAAGGCGGCGGGTCCTCCTTGGCAGGGGGGACGAGCGGCTCCTTGGGGTCGAGGGTGGCCGTGAAAACGCCCTCCTCGATCTCCTTGTTCCGCTCGCGCACAGCCTCCTGCTTGTCCTTCAGCAACTTCTTCAACTGCTCGGAGTAGGTGTGGATGGTATCGGCGAAATCCGTAAAGTCAAAGGGGAGCAGTTCGGCGTCGGCAAGGCGCAGCACCGCGGTGCCGGTGGTTTGTGCCAGCGCTCGTCCATACCGGAACTCTGTATCGCTAAAGTGCGTATACCAGTAGAAGTCGTCGTAAACTGAGTGGTAAATACCGCCGCCGTCTTCGCCACCATAGCCAAGGTTGAGCGAGGCGATGCCCAGGTGATCGACGAAGACCGTGTAGTCCGACCCTGAGCCCAGGGCGCCAAGGCGCCAATCACTGCGAGTGCGAGCTTCCTTGCGCTCCTCAGGCGTGCCATGGGCAATCAGTTCGAGTTGGTGGCGCTTCCAAACCGAAAGGTTCGTTTCCGGATCCTCGATGTCGCGCGCCACGCCGTTCATGAACTTTTCCAGCGTGTGCGAGCCGCCGACCCCGAGGTAGCCGCGCCCGTTGCTGTCGGAGTTGATATAAACCGCGGCGTGCTGGCGAAGCTCCTCGGCGTGCGTCTCGCCCCACTCTGTGGAGCCAAGCAGCCCTTCCTCCTCGCCGTCCCACGCGTTATAGATGATGGTGCGGCGCGGCTTCCAGCCTTGCTTCAGGAGTTCGCCAATCGACCGCGCCTCTTCCATCTCATCCACGAGCGCGGAGACGGGATCTTCGGCGCCGTTCACCCAGGCATCCTCGTGATTGCCGCGCACAATCCATTCTTCGGGGGAGGTGGCGCCGGGAATCCGGGCGGAGACAACATTCAGGGTCTTGGTGTCCCAGTTGGCCTGCACTTTCAAATGCACTTGCGCGGGGCCCGGGCCGACGTGATAGGTGATGGCCAGCGAACCCCGCCAGCCTTCGGGGGCCACGCGTCCACGCAAGGCCGCGAGCAGAGGTTGCGCGTCGCCATAAGAAATCGGCAGGGTGGGAATCTTGGTGAGGGTTTTGGCTTCCGACAGAGGCAGGCGCTGGGCGTCTTTCGTAGCGCCCACGCCGGGCGTGAGGGGATCGCCGGGATAAAGCACCATGTCCATAACACTGCCGCGCTGCACGCCTTCGAGCGGGCGCCAGGGGCCATTGGGAAAAACCTCGCCGCGGAAATAGCCGTCCTCATGCGGGTCGGAGTAGATGATGCAGCCGACCGCGCCGTGCTCAGCCGCCACTTTGGGTTTGATGCCGCGCCACGACATGCCATAGCGCGAAATCACAATCGCCCCCTTCACAGATACGCCCAGGCGCTCCAATTGTTCGTAGTCCTCCGGGATTCCGTAGTTGACGTAGACGAGTGGCGCGGTGACGTCGCCATCAATCGAGTAGGCATTGTACGTGGGGAGTTGCTCGGCATGCTGGTCCGAGGTGGGATCGCCCGCCACGGTGGGTTCCTCCAGCGTCGCCTTGAAATGCGTGGGCGCAACCAGTTCCACCAAACGCTCCTTGGGTGTGGGGAAGAGGACATCAAAGTTCTCAATGTGCGCGTCCCAACCCCACTGCTGGAACAGCGAAAGAATCCACTGGGCGTTGGCGCGGTCATAGTCCGTGCCCACGTGGTGGGGGCGCGCGGAGATTCGTTGCATGTAGCTGCGCATGTTGGCGGGGCTGGGGAGGGCGCGGAATTTGTTCTCCCAATCGCGTTCAGCGCGTGCGGAGTCAGCGGAAAAGCCATCGAGCGGGGCGGGGGAGTCCGCCGCGGGGGCGGGGGCCAGCGCGGAGTTGGCGGCACCCGCAGGGCACGCCGCTACCGGCGCCGGATCTACCGCGACGGCCATCAACCAGACGGCCATCAGGCAAGCGACCACGCTCAGAACGAAACGATGCATCGAGAACCTCCTGAAAAAGCGTGCGCCGCAGTATATCGCATTAGGATTGAAGACTGATAACGGAGTATCCAAGAAAATGTGGTAGTCTCGTAAAAGAAACACCCGTGGCGTCGCCCTCAGGAATGGCAAGGTTTCACGCGGAGGGATGGGTGAGTGGTTGAAACCGGCGGTCTTGAAAACCGTTAGCCCCGAAAGGGGCTCGGGGGTTCGAATCCCTCTCCCTCCGCCAAGCTATTTCCATGCTGTTGGCTCAGTTAGCGGCCTGCGTTTTTTCGTGTACCTTTGGCGTCCCCTTCGTGCGTCCAGGACAATGTTCGTTGGGACATTGCCATGATCCTCGACGGTAGTGGCCACCTGGGGCTTGATTGGCATGATGGCGCGCGCCACAAAACTTGCACTCCATCAGGCCAGTGTTGGCGCTGAGAAGCTTCATCATTTTGGTAGACATGAATTACCTCCTCATTCAGTTTACGGTTCTTTCTTGTGCTGCGGTGGGTGTTCCTTTTGTTTCTTGAAGGACGTCGCCCCACGTGCGCCGGACCTCGGCTTCAAGCTGCTCTTGTCGGGAGCGCACCCACGGCGCGTAGTGCCGCTCTGTGATGCGAATACTTGAGTGAGCCAGCAGAATGGATACTTGCTCCAGGGCCACACCCTGCAAAAGAAGCCCCGTTGCAAAAGTATCGCGGAAGCGGTGAGCATGGCCGTTGGGCACCTCGGCCAGTTCAAATAAGCGCTTGAGCTTGCATTGCCAATCACTGATCGCAGTCTTCGGCTTTGACTCACCTGTCCAGAAGTAATAAGGCCCGGTTGGGCTGGCGGCGGCGTCCAGAGCTGCGAGAACGAGTGGGGCGAGTGGGAGATAAACAGGTGTGCCAGCTTTCGCGGTGTACAGGAAAAGCTTGTCGCCAGTGATCCGCTCGCGGGACAGAGTGACGGCATCGCCGATCCGAAGGCCCGAATAGCGGAGCAAGAGAACGAGAGCGCGCATCTTGCGCCCAGTTCGGGACCTTGGGTCGGCGTAATTGTTGAGGGCCGCCATTATTCGGACCATCTCATCCTGGGTGAAGGGCAACGTCTGCGACTGAGTAACTTTTGGAGACCTGACCTTGCGAGCGGGGTTGTCAGGTATCTGTCCAGCGTCGTGGGCAAATCTGAAGAAACAACGCACCAGCTCAAGCTTTTTGAGGGCTGACAAATTCTTGTTGGGCCAGGTGGCACGCCATGCCCGGAGTACCTCAAGGTTGAATTCGCAGAGATACCGAATCCGCTGGTCTTTGGCGAACTGCTCCATCTGACGCCGAAGGTATCGGTATTTATTCAGCGTCGGCTCCCGTAGACCTCGCGCCTGGGCATCGCATGTGAAGTCTTCCCACGCTCGCTCCACGGTGATTGCTTCGACCTCTTTTGCGGCTTCCTCTGGGTGCGAAAGCCTCTGCTCTAACTTTTGCTTCTCAATCTCGGCCTCTTCCCACGAGCGCTCCTTGAGTGACTGTCTGATCTCGATGGATTTGACGGAGCCATCAACCCAGATCGGGCAGCGGCAACGGCGGTATTTCCTTCCATCATTGCGGTGTGGGCAGGCTTTGAGATGTCGTCTGTAGAGGGTCAACATTAAACGGTCCCTCTCTTCCTCATTTGTCCTTGGATTGACGACGCCGTCTCTCGCTCTTTTGCCTTCGCTTCCACCACGCCATGGCGCAGTGCTTCCGCCAAAATCACCAGTAAACGAATCGTGGAAAAGTCGCCGCCCTTACAGACCTGGGACTCGAGATAGCTCTGCATCGCGTACGCGACTCTCCCGTCCAATGTGATTGTGATCTTGTCTGGCGCGTCTCCCTTGCGGGATTTGCCCATACAGATTCGGCCTTCCTGTACATCCTCACGGGCCAATTCATCGAATGCCATAGGCAACTCCATTTTCTCTGTGTGAGGGCTTGCGAAAAGGCGGCGGGTCGTATAGATAGAAGGGAGCCATTTTGGCCTCTCACCCAGGCTGAAATGGTCAGGGGCCATCAGTTGCTTTGTACAACTGATGGTCCCGACTTGAGAGCAGGGTACGCCCGTTTCCTTCCTGGTGTCAAGTCAGGATTGCACAGGCGGCGATGGACGCGAGCCTTTACTGACTCAGGAATACGCAACGTTTGATACCCCTCCCCTACTACCAAAACGCCTGCCTCCTTGGCGAAAATCTTCCTGACGGTATCGCGACTGAGCTTCCACTGATCAGCGATTTCGGCCACCGTGTAATGGGGCTCCTGAAACGGCGGGAGCGGCGTTTGCAGTGAATCCTCGCCGCCGGCTATAGGAGAATGCTTTGTTGACTCTCCAAAACGCACAGGAAGACCCTCCACACCTTTCAGGCAGCCATGCCAGAAATTAATCCCAAACACTTACACGTATAAACAGAGCCGACTTTCCCGCCTTCTTGATCTTTGGCATGTAGACGACTCTCTTTCCAGAGCGCTTAAAGAAAAAATTTTCCGACGACAACAGACCCACAGCCGACCCCTTAGACCCACTCAACGACACCTCTCCACGAATGCGGACGACGCAAGGAAAGCTCTCGATAGATTTTCCTGAGTAATAAATCATCGGTCTGCACGTCCAAAAGCCTGCCCTCGGCCAATCTCGGCTTGAAGGTATTGGAAGGTCCGTCGCCGAAACCACGGGCGCCGAAATTCTCCCGTACATCTGCTTCCCCACCCGTTCAGAAACTCTCTAGAGCCTTTTTGAACGGCCTGTCGTGGCCGTAATGGTGGCTGCTCCCGGACCCAGGCCACCTCGCCATTTTTGGCGAGGCTCGAGAGCGGTCCACCATCGCTGGATTTGGCGAGGGGCGCCGGCGGGGTTGCGGCCGTCATCGCTGGTTTTGGCGAGTGTGGCGATCGCCGATCGCGCATCGCCGAGAATTGCGAGGCAGGATCTGTGCTGGCCAGCATCAACCGCCGCGGTGGATCCTTAACCTGGTGGCCTCGCCATTTCCAGCGATAGCCGCGGGTATCGCCAGTTTCAGCGATGAGGTCCGCATCGTCAATTTCGGCGATACCTTCCGGAAGCGCTCGCACCTGGGTAATTCTGTTCATAAACCGAACCTTTGTTGAACACACGGCCTTGGTGCCTGGAAGCGCTGTGCTTTCAACAGATTTTTTCGCCGATCACAGATACCTTTTTGGAACGCCGCTGTAAGAGCCGCTCCTGGCGTGTTTGCCAGCACGAAGGACGGTTTTGCCGGGACGCTAAGTTTGGTGTCTGATCTGCTCCCGTCCAGGCACCGCCAGCGACCGACAGCAGGAAACCCCCGTCGAAGTGGTAGAAGTGAGCTTTTTTTTAATATATATATTTTATTATCATAAGGATCGACTTCGACAGAAATGGGTCGAAGTGAGTAGAAGTGAGTCGAACTGAACTGTTCACTTCGACCACTTCGACAGATTTTCGTAGAAGTGGATGTTATTGAATCATAACGTAGATAAGTGTGTGTGATTTTTACACACCAACCTGGAATCAACGACTTACCCACTTCGACGGAGTGGGGGGGGTCCTCTCCGCTTCCATGCCGCGTTAGCCTCGCCATGATAGAAACCTCTTGGGGCGTCTTTCCCCCACAAATTTGACCTCGATGGGGCCTCCAGGGACGCTCTCAGCGTCCACGATCCGTTTGAAAAGCATGGCATCCCCAGTGCGACTGAAAAGCTTTAGCGCGTCGGCGTAGGAGATTTCCATTCGCTCCTTAACGATCCTCTCGACCACTCGCTGTGCCTGCATCGTGGGCGAGAGTCCATGCCCTTCAAAGACCAGGGGGCGAACGTCGCGCAGCCAATCGACAAAAGCGATTGCGGCCGCAACGTGAAAGTCTTCAATCCGATGACGAAGGTCCAGAGCACACAGGATCAAACTTATCTTGTAAACATGCACTATGTCCCTAACTCCTAGGAACTTCATGAGATCATCTCCGGGCTGGTGGGTTGCCTGAAAGTTGTACCATCTATCTAGCCGAGCTTCGGCCTCGGGAGAGAAGGGAATAATTTTCGTCGAGCAAAGAGGGTAATGTTGCGCGAGCTGCGCGAGCCGGTTTTTCACGGCGGCGGCACATTCCGAATCCGGAGGATGGTCATGCCGGTCCGGAGGTTTTCGCGAGCCGGGGATAAAGAAGCACCTGCTCCCTAACCCTCGCTTCAGGTCGGAGAGTTGGACATCTGCGAGGTCGGGCGTCGTGCAAGCCAAAATAGAAATGGCCGGTTCCTCCACTTTTACCGGATCGGACTTGGTTCGGCTTCGCAGGAATGCCGGGCAGTCGTAAGCTTCGTTCAGTTTCGGCACAAGGTCTTTGGTCGCTTTTTGGTCAGCCTTGACAATTAGGGGGGCCAATTCCGAAAGGCGCACGATGGTACGGAGCGGTCCTTGGACTTTGCGAGCCTCCAATTCTTTCCGCTCGTCAGAAAGCTCGGCAATAAATCCCTGGATAGAAGCGATGTCGGGCAACTGGATCACATCGGAATCGACGTGCCGCAGTAAGCGGATTCCGCGCTTGGTGGCGCGGTCTTTACATGAACCCGAATCTCCCACGATGACGGTGAAGACATTTGGAAAAAGCAGATCGTCTTCGTCCGTTCCCACGGCAACTGATTTTCCGAGAATGACCGCTGCGATGCTCAGGAAAGTGGCAAAATGGAAGTTGTCACTGGCTTCGCTTGTCTTCTGCATAGCTGTTCGATAGATTGCGCTGATGCCCAGCCATGCCTCTGGGGGAATCTCGGGGTAGAGTGCCCCTGGCGCAACTGCCCGCTTCGGGGCTTCGGCTTTCCTTACCAGTTTCTCGGCTTGGGCAGCAATTTCTTCGGGCGGCGCTCCCTCGGCAACCTGTTGGGAAAGCTCGTACCCATCACGCAGGATGTCGCGCTTCTGAGCATATTCTTTGATGATGCGGCAATATTCCGGCACTGCCGCCGTGGTTCCAATCGGCACGCCGTCAGTAAGCGCTGAGAGGTAAGCAGCTCCGCCAGCCTTTTCGAGCAAACCGTCTTTGGAAATTTCCTCGGAGAGTGTTACCAAGTCAATCGTGGTTTTCCGCTCTGCGAGCCAAAGCATTTTGGCAAACGTGATGCGGTGGGCTTCCGAGTAGAAGTCGTAAGTGCCGAGAATTTTCACGACGGTGGGGAGGGCTTCAGGGCCAAGCAAGATCGAGCCGAGCAGAGCGCGCTCAGCTTCCAGATTGTGCGGAAGGGGTTTTTCGCTAGCCGTAGCGGTCATCAACTGTTCTCCCCTCAGATGCGAGGTCGGGCCACCTGCCGGCGCATCCCACCCTGGGTGGAATGGTTTGCGATTCCTTCGAGTACCAGGGCGTGTGTCACGCGGGCCGGCGCCAAGCTTGATTTTTGGGAAGATTGTCAGGTAGACTGAGGGCTTGAGTTCAAGCTGTCAGCCGAATCCTGACGGCTCTTGCAAAACGGCTCCGCTTCCCACGGGGCCGTTTTCTTTTTGTTCACCGATCACGTACTCAGCGTTTTCCTGCGAACAGATTGCCTAGTCCGTTCTGAGCAAAGTAAGAAGCCTCTTGACGAGGCGGAACTCGGCCCTCCATGTCCGCCCACGTCAAGTACAAAAGCCCCTCGGGCGATTGCAATTCCACGTGCGCGGTAAGGCAGCGGTAGCTCACAAAACCGCCTTGCTCGAATAAATGACAGAAGCGTAAGCCGTTCTGTAAGAGCAAACGACCGACATGCACGCACAGCCAGGCCAAAAAAAGCTGAAACGTCAGACGCCACCCCAGGAAATACATCTTCATTTGGCTACCTCCAAATTCACTCGACCGCCTTCACAACAACGACCAGACCGACGAGTGCGAGCGCTCCCCACAAAAGCAAGGAAGATAAACTTGAAGTCAAAGCTGGAGACAGAAGGCCAGGGATGGAAGTGTCGGAAGCGGATGCAGCAGAGTAGGACTGATCCGCTACAGCCTGAGTCTGGGCCTGCATTTGCGAGATCGCCTGTGCAGCCAGTGCGCTGTTGCCGCCAGCCGCCTGCGTGATCTGTTGAGCCGCTTGAGCCTGAATCGCCTGAAGCTGGCTTGAGGTTAGAGGAGTACCTCCGATCCAGGTAGGCGCCGCATTCGCCACGGTATTTTCTGCACCTTGAATGATCGAGGCGAGGTCAGCGAGGACATCAATCCCAAGAGCACCCAACCGGTCACGATGGCGAACGTACTTCATAAGCTCCCTTACGGCGACCGGCGGTCGGTCCCTCGCCTTCGCCGAATTTCCCAGATTCGCAGAGCGAACTCTGAGCGCCGGTCCGGAGGTGTTTCGTGGATAATCAGGCCTCCAGGATCGTGCTGGCCTCGCTCATGTTCGACGGCTGCTGCCACATACGCACCTAACGTTTCAGCGCCCGGATTGAATTGGACCGTTCGGCGCCCTTCGCCTGCTTTCGCCATCCGTGCGCCCAACCTTGTGTTACAGCTTTTGCAGAGCCACCGGAGATTCGAAGGCGAGTCGTTGTGCTCGTCGCCGTCGCGATGGTCAACGACCAAGAACGAAGTAGAGCCGCACAACTCACAGCAACGCGGAGTAGCTGGGACACAGTGCTGTGCGCGGTAGCGGTGCGCCCGGTCGCTGATCGACTCAGCAGGCTTTCGCCAGCCGTCGCCACATCCGGGCGCGCCTACGCTTCCCCCGATTCGTCAACCAGAAACCGTTCGGCGGCGTCTGCCACTTTATTGGTAATGTCGCGCAGGCCGTCTTTGAGATCGCGGTTTTTGTCTTCCGTTAAAGACAACTTCTCCTGAAGCTCTGCCTTCGTAAGAGGCTTGGCCGCCGCAACGTCGGCGGGGTTCCTTTGAGCCAAAACCTCATTCACGACCTGTCGTACGATTGGGGTAATTTTTTCCTTGAAAGCATCTTCAGGCGAGCGTGTTTCAATGGCGAGTTGTCCTGGGTTTATCAGCCTCACTCGTCTCATTTGTTTAGACCTCCATGTCTGAACAGTCACCGCAGCTCGGCGCTACCAGTTCGCCAGCTAATCTTCTTCAGTAATCTCAGGCAAGGCGTCGATGCCCTCCTGGATTTTTTCAGCCGCTTCCTGAAAGTCGCCGACGATTTCTTTCAGTTCCTCATTCTCGGCTTCCAACTCTTGATTCTCGGCTTCCAAATCTTGGATGCGACCCTCTAGGCTCGCCGCCTCCTCGCTGACTACCGGGGGATTTCTCCGGGGATTTTTCTTGGGCTGAGGAGGCTTCTCATCTCCCGCCAAGAGCGCTTTTAACTGCTCCCTCAAACTTTTGTCGTTGGCCATAGAATCTCCTTTTTGTTGGGCGCATATTGGTATTCAAGCGCAATCAACATTGATCTATACGCGCGGTCATAAATAATTGCGAATATTTGTGAGATGTGCTTTCATGTAGAGCATGAAAGCGCTGACGGTTGCTGAGGCTTCGGTCATCGTTCTGGGTTTGCAGGATGAGATTC
>JBEKNU010000153.1:0-17106 GCA_049522495.1 Terriglobia bacterium | reverse complement strand
GTCACGCGCGTCGCGCAGTTCGGCGCGTTCGTGGAGCTCGAGCCGGGCATCGAGGCGCTGGCCCATGCTTCCACGTTCGAGCCGACCGGACGATCGGGAGGCTGGTCGGGTCAGGTCGCTCCCGGGATGACGGCCACATTCGAGATTCTCGCCATCGACCTCGAGCAGAAACGGATCGGCGTGGCGCTGGTTCCGGAAGGCTGGGCGCGGGCCGAGGGGGCTACGGGAGCCCGGCCTGGCATCGTTCCGGGCGCGCGCCTGACGGGAAAGGTCGAGCGAAACGATAAATTTGGCGTGTTCGTCTTTCTGGCCCCCGGGCGTACCGGTCTCATCCCATTCAGCGAAACCGGCATCGCGAAGGAAGGCGATATCCAGCGAGCCTTTCCGGTCGGGGCGGACGTCGAGGTCATCGTGCTGGAAGTCGATCCGTCAGGCCGGCGTATCCGCCTGAGCGCGAAGGCAGTCATGGAAGCGCGCGAGGCCGAGGAAGTGCGCGAGTGGACGGAGCGCAATGCTCCTCCCGCCGAGGGCTTCGGGACATTCGCCGACAAGCTGCGCTCGGCGTTCAAGTCGCAAGAGAAGTGACACTCTCACCCTCCCGCCCCTTGCTGCTTCCGCCATCATATTCCGTTAAGGGAGAACCCCTGATCCTTTGGAAGCGCAGAGTTGGGCGTAGCGGGTAGCAGGGTGGAGCCAAACGGCAGGTTTTAACCTGCGGATAACAGAACCCAGCCACCTCCCAATCCGTCAGCTGACGGATTGACCCTACAAAAGGTCGGCCCCTCCAGGGCCGGAGCCATTTCTCGCCCTCTGTTTCCGTAGGTTCCACCTACGGCTACTCACGGTGTCCCGCTTCGCGGGAATCGGACGCGTTGCATCGACACCCTGCTCAACCTGGCGCTAAGGGCCGAAGATCAGCGGCGGACCGTGCTCATGAAGGCTGAAAAAGATTACTTACATCACGTGGTTCCATCCAATGCATCGAGGAGAGGTGTCTGTTTTCACAAGTTTGTCGGGACGCGTGCTTTAGTGCCTTGGGGAGCGGCTCTCACATACTGCACGGGCCAGGGGACGGGATATCCCAGTTTGCGTCCCGCTCGCAAAGGCCAGTAGGGATCGCGCAAGAACTCCCGCGCGATGATGGCAACGTCTGCCTGGCCGGTGCGGATGATGTGGTCAGCCTGCGCTGGAGCCGTGATCATTCCCACCGCACCCGTCAGGATTTTCGCTTCGCGGCGGATTCTTTCTGCGAAGGGTGTTTGATATCCCGGGCCGACGGGAATTCGGGCAGGTGGCGCGTTTCCGCCGGAGGAACAATCGATCAGGTCTACGCCGGAATTCTTCAGTTGCTTGGCAAGCTCCACGGATTCGTCGAGGGTCCATCCACCTTCCACCCAATCGCTCGCCGAAATGCGCACGAATAAAGGCGCGCGCTCCGGCCACGATCCACGAATCGCAGAAGCCACGTCGAGCAGCAAGCGGATCCGGTTCCGGAACGAGCCCCCGTACTCATCGGTGCGGTGATTGGCAAGGGGCGAAAGAAACTCCGAGATCAGATACCCATGGGCCGCGTGAATCTCCACCACGCGGAAACCCGCCTTGAGAGCGCGGCCGGCTGCCTGCGCAAATGCCCGCGCCACCGTCTGAATTCCCTCCGCGGTCAGGGCCTGCGGCGTCAGATAGTTGCCGGCGAAGGGAATCGCGCTGGGGGCAACCACATTCCTCCAGCCGCCCGACTCTTCCGGCACGGCTCCATCCCCGTCCCAGGGACGATAGGTGCTGGCTTTCCGCCCAGCATGCGCCAATTGTATTCCCGCAACGCCGCCTTAGGAGTGAATGAACCGGGTGATCCGGGCGAGAAACTCGACATGATCGTCGCTCCAGATTCCGAGATCTCCCGGACTAATCCGTCCTTCCAGTGTAACGGCTGCGGCTTCCGTCATAATCAAGCCGGCGCCCCCTACGGCTCGGCTCCCCAAGTGAACCAAATGCCAGTCGTTCGCAAATCCATCGGTACTGGAATATTCACACATGGGTGAAACGACAATGCGATTGGGAAGAGTAAGGTCTCGAATCGAGAGTGGATCGAACAGATTAGGCATGAGTTTTGCTCCGTTTTGGTCTTTTCTTGTCGGCAAGCCAGTGTAGCGCGGACCTGTTTTGTAGGTCCGCGGCTTTTTATTGTAAATTGGGGACGAACTGCGGACCTACAAAACAGGTCCGCGCTACACCCGCCCAGCGGTCTTGGCTTGCGCCGTTTATCGCATTTTCGATTTCAGCTTGATCATCTCGCCATCCACAACGAACCTGCCGTATCCGTGATGGTGGATGGTCTTCGGATTCCTTTGCGCAGGGTCGGTCCAGGCTTTGAGCACTTCAAGGATGAAGATGCCGTACTTGTTGACGAAACCGCTGTCGGCCACTTTACATTCGAGATTGGCGAAACACTCGGCCACGAGAGGCGGGGCCACAAGCTCGGCTGGCACTGGCGTCAGGCCGAATCTTTCGAACTTATCCACATTCCGGCCCGAGCAGTTGCCGACTTCCACGACTTTGGGCGCCAGCTCCAGCGCCGGAACGGCGATCACACACTCTTTCGTCGCCCGTAATGCGGCAAAACTGTGATTCCGGTTGCTGACGACACAGGCAATCAGCGGTGGCTCAAACTCGACCATCATGTGCCAGGACAGCGTCATGATGTTGGCGCGGCCCTCGCGAGCCGTCGTCAGCAGGACCACCGGACCCGGTTCAAGCAACTGATAGACTTTCGACAGAGAAAGATCTTTCATCATAGTCGCACAGCCACAGTCGGCTTCACCTCGATCATCGTGGCAACGCCGGCCACCCGCTGATACGAAGCTGGCTCGTTGCCCATAATGACTTAGATGAACCAGCCGGTAAAGTGGACCCAACCTTACTTTACACGACTCACCACCGAGTCCCGATTCCGCTTATAATAACCGGCTCGATTTTCACTCAGTACCATCCATCAGTGACTAGCCACTAATCACTGGCCACTGCTTTTAAAAGGAGACGCATTCATGTTTAAGCTTGTGTTGTTGCGGCATGGAGAAAGTGTTTGGAACAAGGAGAATCTTTTTACCGGGTGGACGGACGTGGGGCTTAGCGAAAAGGGCCTTCAGGAAGCAGTGGACGGAGGCCGACAGCTTCGCAAGGACGGTTTCGTTTTCGATGTGGCCTATACCTCGGTGCTGAAGCGCGCCATCAAGACGCTGTGGGTGGCGCTGGAAGAAATGGACCAGATGTATATCCCGATTCACAACACCTGGCGTTTGAACGAGCGCCATTACGGCGCGCTGCAAGGGTTGAACAAGGCGCAAACCGCGGAGAAATACGGTGAGGGGCAAGTGAAAATCTGGCGGCGCAGCTACGACATCCAGCCGCCCGCACTTACGCCCGATGACGACCGCTACCCCGGCAAGGATCCCCGATACGCAGGCATGAGCTCCGCGGATTTGCCCCTGACCGAATGCCTTAAAGACACCGTGGCGCGCACGCTGCCCTATTGGCATGAGACCATCGCCCCCGTGGTGCGTTCCGGCAAGCGGGTGATCATTGCGGCCCATGGTAACAGCTTGCGCGGGCTGGTGAAGTATCTGGATAACGTGTCGGAAGCGGATATTGTGGGATTGAATATTCCGACCGGAATTCCCCTGGTGTATGAGCTGGACAATGATTTGAAGCCCCTGCGCCATTACTACCTGGGTGATCCCGAGGCCGTCGCCCGCGCCGCCCAGGCCGTCGCCGACCAGGCGAAGCGGAAGAACTGATGAGCCGCTCGAAAGCGAGGATTTGAAACTAAAGCCGTGGACCTGTCGTGGTGGGCGGCCGGCTCTGGCAGTTCGCAGTCTACTGCGGTCGAGCAACCGTAGCTGGGAACGGGGAAGCAGGTTCGGGCGTCGCTTGCCTTCTGCGGAAATGGATCCGTGTCATGTATGCTTGCCCCAGTGAATTCCGAATTCTGGATTCCGGATTCCGGATTCCGCAAAGGGGTAGAATTCCGGCCACAGACTTAACCGGTCTGATCGCGAACGCCCGGATTCTGGATTCCGAACCCGGAGTAACAGGGGCTGAATCCCGAATCCAAGAGGCCGAGTTCCGAACCGCGGATTCAAGAGGCACAATTCCGAACCGCGGACAGAGGAGATAGATCCGCTATACTCCAGCTTGCGGTGGTGAGCTCCGGATTCCGGAAGCCAAATTCCAGAGGCTGGACGGATGGTCGCGGAAATAACGAAACAGATTAAAGGTGGAGGTCGCTATGAAGTACCAGCGCTTCGAGCATTTGCCCGTGTGGCAGGCAGCGATCGATCTGGCCGTTCAAACCTATGAAATGACTGAGGCGCCGGAATTCAGGAGGCGTTACAGCTTGAAGGATCAGATTGAGCGGGCGGCGGTTTCCGTATCCAACAACATCGCTGAAGGGTTCGATCGGGGCACGAATCCCGAATTGCTGACGTTTCTTTATATTGCCCGGGGCTCAACAGGCGAAGTTCGTTCGATGCTGTGCATGCTGGAGAAGATGGCGGCTTTCCGGAATCTGGAATCCGGCATCGGGAATCTGAAGCAGCAGACAGAAAGCATTTCGAAGCAACTCGGCGGCTGGATTCAAGCCATCTTGAATTCCGGGATGAAGGGACAACGGTACGTAACGGACAAGCTTCGCACCAACGACCAGAGAAAGATTGAGCGCGACGAGTTCCTGAAAAAGCTCGAACGTATTCGCCAGGGTGAGGAAGTCGGAAGCGACGCGGCGTGATTGCGATGGGGCATCCGGCGTGAGGATGTCGACAGCGACGCGGCATGACTGGGAAGCCGGCATCCGGAACCTGGAATCGGGGCTTGGCGGGTCCGGAATCAAGATCCGGCATCCGGAATTGAGAATCCGGAATGCAGTCTTCCCGAAAGAAGCGTTTCGCACATTCCGCGCTACCACTCAATGCGGACGCGTTTCAGCGGCGTCATCCACACCGGCCCGAGCAATCCGGAGCGCGGCAGTGGGGAAAATCCAAACAATCGGCGGCCCTGCGGTGTGTTGTCCTCTACTCCTCCACCGTATAGGGCCTGAAGGTTGGCTGGCAAGGGAGGCGCGATGGTCCAGCCCGCGACGCGGTTGATCAGGGTGTTGGTGACCCGCACCGTCATCTCGTTCCTTCCGGCTTTAACCGCAGAGGTCACGTCCAAGGTTTGTCCGCGCACCCAGATCACCCCCACAGGTTTCCCATTCATTTCCACATCCGCGACGTTGCCCACGTCCCCCGCACTGAGTTGGAGGAGAAGGTCCTGGGCCACGTAAGTGGAAGGCAAGTCGAACGTGATCGTGTAGCGGCCGGTTCCGCTGAAGTATTTCGTGGCGGGGTCATCCGTCCACGAAGCGAGGCGCGACAGGGTTCTTTCCAGGCGCGGGAATCCCGGGCCTTCCAGCGCCAGTTGCCACCTGGCCGAAATCTCAAAGGGTGCGGGAAGAGAATCAACGCTTGCCGATGGAGTGGAATGCTGACCCGCCCCCGCGGGCACGACGTTGTGTACTCCATTGCGCGCGGCCAAAGCGACAAACCCTTGCGCGTCAACATCCACAACTTTGGCAAAATTGCTGGCAGCAACGTGCGGCCTTTCCTGCGCTGTGAACACCAGGATGGTGGATTCAAACGGCGCAAGGCGCAGCGGCACGACGGTGCGGCCGTCCTGTTCATCGTATTCAAACAGGGGCTTGATCTCGCCGTTGTAAGGGTTCCAGGCTTGGGGCGCCACCCCCGACACGCGAAACCCCACGGGCATGTCGACGGGCCGATCCTGAACGTTGGCGACAAAGTAGATGTCGGCTTCGGGCAGTTTCCGGTGGAGGAACACCAGGCCATGGTTTTCCCGCAAGCCTTCGCGGACATAGTCGATAGTCATGTCGGGAGGAACATGGCGCCGCAGGGTGTTGACGAATGGATCGAACACGCTGCTACGCCGATCGAGCGGCTCGGTCCGGTCAAGGACCCTCTTGATAAGGTAGGTCCGGCCGCGGCCGTAGCGATGCTCGCCCGTGCCGTCAAGCCCGACGGGCTCCCGGAACATGTCGGCGGCGATGGCGCGCACATCCGCGTCACCGTCCGGGTAATTAGCGAGGCCGGTGGAGGCGCCCGGCGTCTGCTCCAGCGCGATCACCATGCCTCCATCACGGGCGAACTGCTGCACGCGCTGCATGCTGGCCAGAGGCAAGGCGTGAATGTTGGGCAGGATGAGGATTTTGTAGGTGAGGTCGCGGATTTGAATCGTGCCCTGCGAAAGGTCCGCATGATGCAGCAACACCTCGTCGTTGATGAGGTCAAAATCGTATCCGTTCGAGAGGATGAGCTTTGACAAGTCTCCCCAATCGAAATCGCGAGTCCAACGGCGCGCGTTGAGAACATCGAGCGTCCACTGGTTGGCCAGGGGAGAATACACGGCGAGGTCGGCGACGGGATGCCCGTATCGCAGCAGGGCGGAGCAGCGCGCCACGTAATCGCTCAGCAGGTGGTAGTACGGCCACCAGGTGTTGACCGGGCTGAGGGTGATTTCCGCATCAAAGCGCCGAGAGGGGATGAATTCGCGCTCCGGCGTGCCGGTGAAGCCGGAGTTATAAAACTTGTTCGCTCCCGACCGCAGGAACATGTCGCTCGATATTTTCAGTTCCTCCAATGATGATCGCCCGGGCTGCCAGTGGAGATAAGTGTACGCCTCAACGCTCATCACATTGCGTCCATACAAATGGCCTCCGGAAGGGACATACGTGCGGGGGCCGATGCGCGTGTCGAACCACGGTACGGCGTCCTTTTCGCCCGCGGTAATCTCCATTTCCGGGATGTCCGTCATCCCGGCGCCCTCCAGGATGTCAGTCACGAAACCGTAGGGCTGAATGCGCCCACGGACCCCGTTGCGATGGCACCATCCCAGAAAGGTTTCGAAGAAGGCCTCCAGCCCCACCTGGTTTAGAAATTCGTTCACGTCGTAGCGAATTTTTGGGGAAATGTCATCCACTTCCCACCACAGGGCGGGGAGCAGTGTCTCCAGATCATAATTTTTGTGCTTTTTGAATTCCAGTAAGAGTTCGGCATTCCAATAGATACCGTTGCGAAAGATCGGCACTTCAAAGCTATCCATGAACATCGACTCGATGGTTTTTCCAAACTCCTCGCCTACGGCAGCGCGGTATTTGCTGCCAAGATAATTGCAGTAATACTCCATCGCTTTTTTGCTGAGATGATCAACGACAGGTTGCGGGCTGCAGTCCACCAGCCAGAAAGCCATTAATCGCCAGCGTCCCGGCGGAACATTCCAGGTGAGCCGGCGGCCCACGGCCCGCGTGGTGAGGGGGAGGAGCGAAGACCGCAGCAACCGGCCCTCCACAATCCTGCCGGCCACGACGGCCAGCAACTGGTCGGAGGGTTCGATTTTCGGGCGCGACCGTGGCACATCGCGGGGGTTGAGGGTGGCGTCCGTGGGCAAGTCGCCCTGGAAAATTCGGCCTCCCTCCAGGTCAACCGAGCTCGCCAGCAAGTTTTTGCAGCGGTCTTCCCTGGGGACCCAGTCGCCTCCCCAAATCCAACCGGGCCCGCCGAAGTTGAGGGAAACTTCCATGTGGCGCTGTTTGGCCTCGCGGACGGCGTGGGCGAGCAAGTCAAAATACTCGGGCGAGAGGTACGGATGGTTGCCGCGCTCGTAGACTGGCTGCATGGTGATTTGCTCCACGCCGCCGATTCCCTGCTCGCGCATCTGCTCCAGTTGCCAGGTGATGTCATCCTTGGTGAGGGCGTTCCCCATCCACCACCAGCGCGTGTGGGGGCGGCAATCCATGGGGGGCTCGTGAAAGCTGCGGCGCATTTCGTCCAGCGTCCCTTGCGCCTGCGCAGATAAGACCGCCACCAGTACCGCGAAAAGTAGTCGTCGGACCATCCGAGGTTTGCCTCCTACGTGGTCGGAACGCATTGCCGCGCGCCCGCCGCGAGGGAGTATACACCCGAGGGCAGCCGTGCGCGCGGCACGCGGGGAGCACGCGGGGAGCAGAGAATGGGTTGGCTGGGATTCGAGGATTTCTGATTGGTTGGTAGGGGCGGTTCGCGAACCGCATTGATTGCTATGTGCGAAGCACCTTGGACTGCGGCACAGCTAAATCTGTGCGCCCGTCAATTCATTTTGACGCGTTTGGCGGTGCTGGGGGCATTCAACTCAAAAGCCGAGGTGGGCAAAGGACGATTCACCTTCACGCCGGTGTAGCGCGCGATGGTGTAATCGTTACCGTTTTCGAAAAATTTCTGCTGGGCGGGCAGCCAGGAATCTTCGCTCACCCAAATTTGGATTTTGGAGATCTGCGCGGCGACGTTCGGCTTGCGGGGCACGAGTTCCAACACCACCTTGGGATCGGTGTCGATATCTTCTTCCTGAAGATATTTCACATTGTAGGCTTTCTTCAGCTCGCCGGTATCCGAACCGAAGCCCAAAAGCAGGAACTGCTGCACCAGCCCGGTATTTTGTCCCAGGTTGTATTCCTGAATCTGGTTGATCTTGGGAAGATAGATCTCACCTTTGTTCTTCTTGAGGAGGAATATCTTGCTCTCGGGCTTTTGGAACTCGATGCGAATTTCCGGTGTCTTGCCTTTGCGGAAGAAGAGCTGACCGGATTGTGTTGACTTGTCGTCAACCAGCACCGTGACCTTGGTGTAATCCAGATTGGCGGAGACGGTACTCAGGTGTTTGGACACCTCATTCATATCCGAAAGAATCTGTGTGAGATCGGTCGGGTGTTTGCCCTTGCGGGCACTGGCGGGCGCGGCCAGCGTCAATGCCAGGGCTCCGGCCAGCAGCACGCGCATCCAGGTAACGAGATAGTTTCGCATAAGATCGCGAGCCTGTTCCAGCCCCATCCGCCAATGATACAAACTCCCACCAGGGGCTGAGTTATTCCTCGACCATCACAGTATAGCCCAGAACCACCTGATGGCGGTCTCGCACGGCATCGATGGATTTCACCGTGAAGGCCTTTTGGAGGTGTTGCTTGAGGATGAGGGGGATGGCGTCCTCAGGTTTTTGATCGAGCGATTCCACCAACCGGGCATCCACCAGGTATTGAACGTCCTTATTGACGCGGCGCATCTCGACAATGCCCTGCTGATGGCGCAAGTCCGTCATTTGCAAAGTGGGGCGATCGTTGAACCAGGCCCGCGGGGAGAGAAAGATGAAGGCCAGGATCGCCACCACAATCAGGTCATACTGCCAACTTCCGCGTTCGTAGGCCCAGAAGATGCTGCGCGTGACCACCAGTTTGATCCCCGATCCTACTTTGCGCAGGGGGGACTTACCCTGCTGGGCCGGGGCCGGCGTGAGAGCGGGTTCGTGGATATTGGCGGTCGGGGCCATAGATCGCAACTTGGAAAAATAGCCAGAAATGCGGCAAGAATCAATCTGAAATAATTCGCCCGTCCCGCATGCGGATGATCCGGTCGGCGACGCCGGCGGCGTCAGGGTTGTGAGTGATCATCAGGATGGTCTGGCGGAAGGTCCGGTTGAGTTCGCGCATCATGTCGAGCACCACCTGGGAGTTCTCGGTGTCCAGATTGCCCGTGGGTTCATCGGCCAGCAGGATTTTGGGTTCACAAATCACGGCGCGGGCAATCGCCACGCGCTGTTGCTCGCCGCCGGAAAGCGCATAGGGGCGATGATTCAGCTTCCCCTCAATTCCCAGCAAACGGGTGACGACCTCGAAACGATGGGGGTTGAATCCGTTGCCCTGAATGTGCTGGGCGATGGCAATGTTATCGCGCGCCGAAAGGGTGGATAACAGATTGAAACGCTGAAAGACGAAGCCAATCTTATGGCGGCGGAAACGCGTACGGTCGGCGTCGGACATCAGGCGAAAATCGTTGCCGTCCACACAGACCTGACCGTCCGTCGGGCCGGTCAGGCCGCCCAAGACGTGGAGCAAAGTGGACTTACCGCATCCCGAGGGTCCCACCACCGCCACGAACTCGCCTTCCTGGACCACCAAGTCTACGCCCCGCAGCGCCGGCACATCGACTTTGCCGAGGCGGTAGCTCTTCTTCAGATTCGTGGTACGAATTATGGGTTCCACTTAATCCTTAATTTCTCCCTCGGCTGGCTGCGGTGTGAGGAAAATTGCCGGGGGGCAGACGCTCCGGTCACTACTAACCCAGACGTAACCCAGACCGGAGGGGTTACTCGTATGCGAGGGCATCCACGGGGTCAAGCTGCGCAGCCCGCAAGGCGGGGTAAAATGATCCCAACACACTTCCAATCAGCGCTAAGCAGGCAGCGTACAATCTCCAGTCCCAAGTAAGGTCAACCGTAATGGTCGGAAAAAACGCCAGGACTGCCTTGCTCGTCACCATCGAACCGGCGAACCCCACCACGATGCCGACCGCTGCCAGCAGACAGGCCTCTCTCAGGATGACGGCAATAATATAGGTTTTCGAGGCCCCGAGCGACTTCAAAATGCCGATCTCGCGCGTGCGCTCGGTGATAGTCGTATACATCGAAAGGAAGATGACCAGAAATCCGATGCCCACGGCGATGCCAATCATAACGCTGATGAAGGCGTTTAAGAACGGAAGATTATTCGAGGTCATCAGCGCCATGTATTCTTTGATCGGCCTGATGGTGTTATTCGGCAACAAGGTCTGGATGTCCTGGGCGGTTTTTTCGGTGAAAGCCGGATCGGTGCACTTAACGTAAAAGATCGAGGCCTTATCCTGCACGCCTTGCAGGTCCTCGGCAGTCTCCCGAGGAATGAATATTCGCGCACCTTTACCGTGCTCGACGATTCCGGCAACATGGAAATTGTGGTCGAGGAGCTTTAGAGTTTGCCCCGCCTTGGTGCGATTGGCCTTTGCGTACACATCGTCCACCAGGATGTCGTAGGGCGCTTGGAGCGGCCGCCCGGCGTGATAAACAAAGCCCCCCGTAACCCGGTCGTAGCTGCTCATGTCGATGCCATAGATGATGTTCAGCCCGGCAACCGAATTCACCACGAACAGCACCGGCGCCACGGCCAAGACATGTGGAAGTTCCGCCAAGCGGTCGCCGATTTTGACGGGCATGGGGGCCTGATCCAGGGCCATGAGGAACGAAGCCCCTGCCGGCTGCACCAGGATGTCGGCGCCCACGCCCTCGATCCGTTTGGCGCTTTCGTTAACCATCCCATGGCAAAGGCCTACCACCAGAATGACCATTGCCACTTCAATGGCCACCGCCAGCGCGCTCACGGCGGTGCGGATCGGCCGATGCAGGATATTGGAAATGATCAGCTTATTGATCATTGGGGTGTTCCTCTTGCTTTGCTGCATTCAGGTCTACCAATTCCACTCCCTCGGGCTTCTCCAAGTCGAATTTCTCCGGGGGAATGGCCTCATTGAACGTGGCCTTTTCAATGGTGATGGTAACCTCGTAATCCTCAGTGGGCCGGGATACTTCAATGTGCGTGGGAAAATGCACTCCCTGAAAATCCTGGTAGGCAGAGTAGCGGACGTCTTCCGTGTAGGTGCCATCCGGTTCATAGAATTGCATCCGCACCAATTCGAGGTCCGACCGGTCGAACCAGATTGTGCGGCGGAGCGCCCCCGGGTGATCCCGCGCCGAATCCACAATGAAGACCTGGTAATAGCGGCGCCGCTGCGTGCGGCTCTGGTTTTCAACGCGAAACGAAGGCGTTTCGTGGGCCGGATCGATGGGAGGAACAATCAGCGCCTGCGAAATATGCTGCGGCCGCAGATTTTCCAGGGCATTTTTGGCGGGGCGGTGGAACGTGGTCTTACCAATAATGAATTTGTGCTTGGAGGGAATATACAAGCGGAACTCCTCGCCGCTCGAGACCATGTCAAAAATATCCGTGCGGATCACCGGCGCCTGCCCCTGCAAGCGAAGGGTGGAAGGCTTTTGCAGGAGAACGAAGCCCTTCACATCGTGGTATTCCTTTATGACGCCCGAATAAACCGACCCCGCCGTGGGTTCCAAGTCAACCGTGGCCTTCAGGGTGTGGATGGCACTGCTCCATACGTTGATCTTGGTCACGAGTTCGGCAAGAGACGCGTTGCGCGCGGGGATATTCTGGTCCGGAGCGTGGACGTGCGCCACCTTCCGCACCAAGCACCCCGGCGTGGCCAGGAGAAGGGCGGTGAGAACTAATCCGGAAAATACCTTTGCTGTCTCAATGAGTGCGATTCGCAAGATGCCAACTCCCCAATTTAACAGACGGCATGAAATGTGTCAATCCGGCCTTCATAACAGTTAACTCCTTTTATCCGTTTGCACTTGCAAAAGACCATAGAAAGACTGCATGCCCCATCTCCCGGACTGTCGCCCACTTCTTACAGGCTTGTCGCCGGAAGATGGCACCAGGAATCCTAAGCCGCCCCTATTTCTATGATTCTTCATGCCCCTCACCATTTGTTACTTTTCTCGATTGGCGTTTCGCAAGATGTAATCGCAAGCGTGGTTCCAAACTCCGTGTCGTACCGTGGGGACTCAGCGGTTTACTTGCCGCCCTCGATCTTAGGTCTCGAGGTTTTGATGAATTGGCTCCCCAAGCAAGCGTGGCATTCCAGAAGCGTTCAAACAGAGGTTGGTTCGATATGGACTTAATGTCGCATTGACCGGGCTGGAAAGTAGAGGTTCGTGTAAACGGTGAAGGAGCCCCAAAATAAAATGAGGGGGAAGCTCTCTCCCCCCTCCAAGCGTCGGGTCTTGGGTCTAAACTCCGAGCCGTCGCTGGCTACCCTCTAGGTTTGTCCGACGTCGGCTCGTTGAGTCAACAGAGCAAGCCGGATTCCAATTGAAGTCCGATTCCCATCAGGCCTGCGGCAGAGCTAACCTGTTAAGATTCAGCAAGTTTCAGTTCTTGGCACCTACAAGGGAGACACAAGGTCGGTCGAGGAGCCATCAATTTTTTCTATTTCTTCTATATTTGAAATCCCAAATACAGAATTCTTCAAAACGCGCCAGCCAATATGTACCAAGTAGTCGTATACCCAGAAACTAAACTTGACGAAGGCGTGCGCTGGCGTGCTATCCTGCTTTCCTACTAAAAGCCCGGTTGGTTCCAGCGGGAGATTTCCCCTGGGGCCTCGGGAACCTCTGGAAGTAGATTGCCGCGTTGCAAGGAAGTTTCCGTGGCGTTTCGGCCGGGAACGCCGCGGCGGTTGCCGCCCCATTTTCCGGGCCCGCATATGATTGACATCCACTGCCATCCGTTGCCCGGTGTTGACGATGGCGCAAGGTCATTTGAGGAGGCAGCCGCGATGTGTCGCTTCGCGGCAGAGGATGGCGTGACGCATCTGGTGGCGACGCCGCACAGCAATTACAGCTACACCTTCGACCCTGACCTCAACCGGCAACTGCTTCGAGAGCTTCAGGAAAAAGTTGGCGAGAAACCAAAGCTCCTGCTGGGCTGCGACTTTCATCTCTCCTACGACAACATCCAAATCTGCCTGGAGAATTCCAGAGATTTCACCATCAATCGAACTTCTTACCTGCTGGTGGAACTCCCGGACCAGTTTATTCCTGAACACGTCAGCCGCGTGTATTACGACATCCAGGTGGCCGGGCTTAAGCCCATCATCACACACCCGGAACGGAACCGCCTCCTTCAGCGCAAAATGGACCTACTTGAGCACTGGGTTTCGATCGGATGCCTGGTGCAAGTCACGGCGCAATCGTACACAGGCGGGTTCGGCTCCAAAGCGCGCAAATTTTCTGAGCGCTTGCTCGACGCCGGCGCCATACACTTCTTCGCCAGCGATGCCCACGACCTCAAGCGGCGCCCGCCGCTTCTCTCGCGTTGCTACCACAAGGTGGCAAAGGCGAAAGGCAGCGAAATCGCCGACCTGCTTTTTAAAAAGAATCCCGAAGCCGTCATCAACGGACGCCCTTTGCCTCCCCAACCGGATTGGTCCGATGGCCATGGCGAGGGGAAAAAGCGCACCTGGTTTTCCTTCCTGTGGAGCCGGTGAAGTCGTGCTCCGGCTGGCCCCTATTTCATTTGCAAGTCGTAAGTTTTCCCCGAGAATTCGAAGCGCGCGCCCCCTTGGCCGGGGATGATCTCCACCTGCCTGAAAGGCTCATCCGCGCGGCTCGCGATCAACGCTCCGCCCAGCCAGGGCAATTCCACCCCGGTCCAGTCGAGAGCCAGGACCGCCGTGGGAAACTTGACTCCGAATTCCGGCGAGAACCACCCGGGGAATTGCGGATGATCCCCGCGGGAGACGGATGCCTGGGGTTTCGCGCTGCCTAGGGGAATCACCGCAAAGCTAAAAGCTCGGCTCCGCACCAGAGCGCGATCGACCCCGGCCACGATCTCAAACGTCGGATAGAAATGGATCAGGCTGGTGCAGCGGCGAACTCCCCGCCCCTCCAACCAATCCAGAATCAGCCAGGCGTTGTCCTCCAACCGAAACCATGCCCGTTCGTGCTGAATGCCCAGGAACTCGAACCCCGGATCAACCATCCGCAACCGCACACAGCCGTGGGAGATTTCCTGGAAATCCACGTTTGCCGAACCCTCTGCGCTTTGCCAGCGCGGCTCGCAGCCATCGACCAAAAGGAGGTTGTGAGCGCGGGCGCGAGGGAAATACTCCGATTCATCCGGCGCGAAGCCTCCGGAATCCACCACGACGCGGTGGTTGTTGAGGGTGAGTTCGTAATTCATAAAGTCCTGGTGCTCCTCGGCTGAGGTGGGCAGGTGCGCGGCGATGGCCAGCGCCGAATTCCGCGGCCCCACCATGCGAAAGATTTCCCCCGCCGCGTTCACGTGGTCTTGCGGAGTCCACGCGATTTCCTCCAAGCTTCCGAACCGCATCTTCCCGGTCTCGCCGAGGTATAGGTAAGGAAGGATGCCGAATTGGCCCGCCAGCGATTTCCACGCAGGGCTTTCGAGCCTCACCGCCGCCAGCGCCGCGAGGTCTGCCAATCCATCCTGATTCAGTCGCGCCTCCGGGCCTAGGAGCGGCAGGGACCCATCGGGCATCAGCACCGATTCCAGCTCGCCCAGTGCGGCAAGTAATTCCCTCGCCAGAAAGGTTGAGTCCGCACCGGGAGCCGACAGGAGATTCCACTCCATCAGCGCCTGCGCTTTCGCCAGGCGCGCGTGCGGCCACGGCTCCGCGCCGGAGGCGGCCAATTCACCCGCCAAGAGGTCAAAGCCCAACTGGCGAGCTTCCCGGGCTTTGTTCCCCACGAAATACCGGCTTGCGCACAAGAGGGCGAGGGAAGCGTCGAGCCTTGCCGCCGGTGAGTCCAGGGATTCGAGTTGGTTGAGCAGGAATGCCCCTTGCAGAGCCACGCTCTTGGCCACCAGGTTGCCAAACTCCACGTCGCGCTCCCAGTCGCTGCGGGCAAAATCCGCGGACAGCATCCAATTGCGCAGCCGCCTTGCCAGGACGTGGGGTTGCCAGCCGGTGCCGGAAGCCGGGGGATTGGAGGCGATCCAATGCGCGATCAAGTAACGCAGTTGGCGCGCATAATCCTCTTCGCGGGAAATGCGAAACGTGCAGGCGAGCTCCAGCACGTGGTCGCAGGCATGAAGTTCCGCGCGCCAGCTTGCGGATTGCGGTGGCTCCCAGTTGATCCCCTCCTCAAACGCCTGAGGGGAATTGAAAAACGCAAAGCGGTTGGCCAAGACTTGTCCGGCCCGGCCGTAGAGCTCCAACAGATCGTCGTTCAGTGTGGGAGCAATCTGGCGGACGTCGGGAGAGAAAAAATAGGGGATGGGAGCAGGCTCAAATCCCGCCGCGGCGACTTCCAGGGCAGAACCCGCAAGGCGGGGGAAAGCGCGAAAGGCCCAGCGCGCCGCCCCTCTCTTCGCACCGGCGCGCCAGCGAATGAACTGGCGTTCCAGACCGTCCAGCTTGGTCGAAACAGTATTAACCCACACTATTGAGCCAATGCCGGGGCGGCTGCCCCGACTTTTTCAAGAACGATTCGATTTTGCCGACGTTATAAGTCTTCCCGTGTTCGAACTTGTGGGTGGGTTGCGAATACAGAAAGGCGCCCTTGGAATCCAAGACAAAGAAATGCGGGTAATCGGCGATCTTGGGATATTTCGAGAGGAATGCTTCGTTGGGGTTTTCTTTGCTGAAGTTGACCTTCAAGGTTACAAAATTGGCGTCGCGCAGTTTCCGAAGTTGGGGGTGGCTGTCAAATGTTTGGTCCATGATGTTGCAGAAGACGCACCAGTCGCCGCCGACCTCGAGGAGAATCCGTTTGTTGGTTTTTGTGGCCAAAGCAATGACATCCTGAAGATCCTTGGCCGGGTCCCGCGACGCATCATAAGTAGGGTTGGTTTTGGGGGGCGCCGTCGGCGTGGATTTCTTGGCGTTCTTGGCGCTCATGGAGATTGCCATCAGCAGGCATGCAGCAAGCGCCAGCATCGATTTCATTGTCACCCTGGGTTCTGGCACGAAGAAGCCTCCTGGGGCGCAGAGCCTCCGGCCCTTCCGCCCCCATGCGCAAATCGTACCAACCTGGCGCGGTGCGAGGCAAGAATTTTAAGGAGTACCGCGCGCGGCTCTCCTTTTGCACAAAGAGGCACGCGAGTTGGAGTTTACTACTCTTGTTATATTCATTGATAGGTTACTGAAAACTGAAAGCCAGGAATCGGCGAGGGGGAACCCCGAGGCGGGGGGCTACATTTGCGGGTGGGGGGTCGATCAGGATCTAGGAGCTAGGAGTCAGGAGTCAGGAGCCGGGAGTCAGGATTTAGGATCTAGGATTTAGGAATTAGGCATTAGGATTTAGGAATTGGGCTCTTGCACGCGATTCCCGACTCCTAGCTCCTGCCTCCTTTCCCTAAGTCCTTTATTTTCCGGAACATCGTTTCAAAATGACTACAACTCATTTGTTTTCATCAACATCGTTTCAAGCCCCGAAACTGACATTTTTTCAACATTTGTTTTCAATAACTTACAAATGCCATCCGGCGTTTTTAATATAGTTTTTTTCGGTTCCTCAGCAGAATCTGTGGGTAGACTGTGGTTCAGGTAGAGCTCCAAGAGTATGGTAGAGAGCGACTTCAGCGGCGCGGAAGGTACGAAAGCCATAGGCTTTTCGCAGCGT